>CAZYWR010000475.1:0-1939 GCA_964651185.1 uncultured Polyangiales bacterium | reverse complement strand
CGCGCGCGCCGTGTTCGAAGTGCGGCCGGTATGTCTCGTCCCTGCCGGCGCGTTCCATCCACCGCCCAAGGTCGATAGCGCGGTGATCGAGCTCGCGCCGCGCGCGCGACCCATCGACGTGGATGCGCCGTTCTTCGCGAGCGTGGTGCGCGCCGCCTTCGAGGCGCGCCGCAAGACGCTGCGCAACGCGCTCCTGCGCGGGCGCGACAGCGCCGCGGTCGACGGCGCCTTGGCCGTGGCGGGGATCGACGGAGGCCGCCGCGGGGAAACCCTCTCTGTCGACGAGTTCGCGGCCTTGGCGGCCGGGTTCGCGCGAGATTGATCGCGCCGAACCGCATCGACGCAGTCAACACCCCATGAACGGCGCGTGCCGTCGATAGATACGGGGAGGAGGACGAATGCGGGGGCTTTGGGCTCAGCGCAACAGCGCGTCGAGGGTCGCGGCGAGTTCCGCGAAAGCGAGCACGATGTCGGGGCGGGTGGAGCGCTCACGTTCGGCGCAAGCGAGCGCCTGGCGAGCGCTCTCGAGCTCGCTCCGGAGGACTTCGCGCGCGGCCAAGTCCGCGGGGCCCAGGCGCTCGGCGATGGCCAGCAGCGCCTGCGCGGCCTCCGGCGCGAGCACCGGGTCGCGACCGCAGGCGAGCTGTGCGAGCCCCGGCACGAGTGCTTCGGGCGCGTGGGCATAGCGGCTGGCACGGATCGCGATCAGCGCGCGCAGGCGCGCCTGCGCATTTGCAAGATGCGCCTTGAGGGCGTGGTCCCCCGCCTCTTCGGCCACGCGTGCGAGCCCGATCTCGTCGGTGGGGTCGCCCTGCGCAAACGGATCCGCGCGCGCGCTGGTCGACCCAGCCCACACGCTGCAAACGAGACCTGCTAGCGTCGAGCGAAGCCAGGGACGCATGCGCGTTGAACTTGCCAGAGACGCCCGCCGCAGGCGAGAAGGTTGTGCGCCAGAACGTTGCCTGGGAGAGCGCCGCACACGATGATGAGCCCCGGCGGGGCTCGATCCCGTTCGGCGGAAAGGACCCCGATGCATGCGCTGATCCTCCGCGCCATCTCTCGCCCGCGCACCGCCGCCGGGAGCTCGTTATGGGTCTGGTGGCGCGCCTCGACGCGGCGGCCGCGAGCGCGAACGCGCGCCCGCGGCGTGGCGCTGCTGGCGAGTTGGCTCCTGGCGCTGCCCGCGTCTGCGGCGCCCGCGCACGGGCCGGGACCTTCCCGGCGCTCGCTCGAAGAGGTGGCGGTCATGCTGTCGTCGAACAACGAGAACGAGCTGCGGACGGCGCTCGAGGCGGCGGCGCTCTTGCCTGCGCGAGAGGTCGTGCCGATGCTCGAGGAGCGCGTGCACGCGGGGCTGACGCGCGTCCTGCTCGACGTGGCGATCGATTCTCTGCTCTTGCTGGGCGATCGCGCGGCCGCGCCCTTGCTGATCGAGCTCAGCAGCCACCGCCGGCCGGAAGTGCGCGTGCGCGCGATCGAGGCGCTCACGCGGCTCAAGTATCAGCAGGGGGAACGCGCGCTGAGCCGCGCCCTCGGCGACGTCTCCCCCGAGGTGCGCAAGGCAGCCGCGGAAGGGCTCGGCGAGCTCGGCCTGCACGCGAGCGCCAGCGTGCTCATGCGCGCCTTCGAGCTCGGCGTCGACGGATCGGCGCGCGCGCTCGGGCGAGTCGCGAACAACGAAGACGTGCCGCGCCTGCTGCCGTATGTAGAGCGGGTGTCGCTCTCGACGCTCAGCCCCCTGTTCGCGGCGCTGCTCGCGCGCCGCGATGTTTCCGAGGCGGCCAAGCTTCAATGTGTGGACAAGCTCGCGAGTTTGGATACGGAAGAGGCGCGCGCCGAGCTCTCGGCGTTGCTCGCCGAGCTGCCCCGCGAGGCATCGGCCCGGCTGCGGCGAGCGCTCACCGAGGGCGCGCAACCGAGCGCCGGCGCCAAGGCCGCG
>CAZYWR010000474.1:0-2055 GCA_964651185.1 uncultured Polyangiales bacterium | reverse complement strand
TGCGAGCGCTTTTCGCCTCGCGCCGGCGCTGTGCGCGGACGTCGCCCCCGATGCGCGGCACGCCAGCGTGCGACGACGCGCAGCAGGGCGAGCTCGCGCCCGCACGAACGGCGTAAACTGTAAAGAAGGAGGGTACGACATGCCGGTGTGCAAGGGCTGTGGGGAGCAGGTGGACGAGCTGGTGAGCGTGAAAGTCGACGGCCGTGCGAAGAAATTGTGTGAAGACTGCGCCGACCGCGCGCGCGAGCAGGGGGAGGTCGCCGAGCAGAGCGAAGCGGTGGTGCAAGGTATGATGGGTTTCAAGGGCCGGCGCTGACAACCGAGAGCGCCCTACATGCGCGCCCTCGCCGACGCGTAGATGCTACGAAAGCCGCGCCTTTTGCGTTAGATTGTAGGTTCCAAACGGTTATGGACGAACGACACGAGGCCACGAGCGACGAAGAAAAGACCATCCCCGAGCCGGTGCACCCGACTCACCCCGGTGGTTCGCACGCCGAGCGGCTGTGGGATCTGGCCAAGACCTTGGTGGTCTCCCTGAGCTTGGCGGTCGCTGTACGCGTGGGGATCGCGCAAGCCTACGAAGTGGACGGCCCCTCGATGGAGCCGACCTTGCTCACGGGCGAGAAGCTGTTCGTGGCGCGCTGCGCGTACGGGCTGGCGTTGCCCTGGCTCTCCGATGCTCTGATCAGCTGGTCGCTGCCGCAGGTCGGCGACGTGGTCATCCTGGCGAGCCCGCAAGACCCCTCGGAGGATTTGGTCAAGCGCGTGATCGGGTTGCCCGGCGATCTGATCGAAGTGCGCGACGACATGATCTATCGCAACGGCCGGCCGCTCCCGCTCGAGGGGCCACACGCCTGTCCGCCCGGGCGCTTCCGCAACCGCTACGCCACCTGCGAGACCTACACCGAGTCTTCGGAGACGCACCACTGGAGCATTAGCCGTTCGCTCGAGTGGGGCCAGACCCTGCCGCCCGTGCGCGTGCCCGCCGATCACATCTACGTGCTCGGCGATCACCGCACGCGCTCGAACGACAGCCGCGCCTTCGGACCGGTGCGCGCGTCGCTCTTGCGCGGCAAAGTCTTGTTCATGGATTGAGCGGAGTGCTCAAGCGCGCGATGCTGTTCGCGGCCGGGCTCGGGACGCGCATGCGGCCTTTGACCGAGCGCACGCCCAAGGCGCTGATCCCGCTCTGCGGAAAGGCGCTGCTCGATTACGCGCTCGAGCGCTTCGAGGCGGCGGGCTGCGAGCGCGTGGTCGTCAACACGCATCATCTGGCCGAGCAGATCGAGGCGCACCTGGCCGCGCGCCCTACACGCCTGGAGGTGCTGTGCTCGCGCGAGGACGAGCTGCTCGAGACGGGCGGAGGTCTGGTCAAAGCGCTCCCCTGGCTCGGGAGCGAGCCGTTCTTCACGGCCAACCTGGACACGCTCTGGTTCGACGGTCCGGTGCCCGCGCTCGCGCGCCTGCGCGAGGCGTTCGACCCCGGCGCGATGGACGCCCTGTTCCTGCTGCAGCCGCTCGAGCGAACGGTGGGCTACGCGGGCAGAGGCGATTTCGGGCTCAACGCGGCGGGCGAGCTGACGCGCGCCGGAGCGCGGCCGTACGTCGCCACGGGCCTGACCGCGCTCCACCCGCGCACGTTGGCAGGCCGCGCGGCCGAACCGTTTTCGCTGCGCGATATATGGTTTGCGCCCGCCCGACCGGATGGTTCGCTCGCGCGCATGTTCGGCGTGGTGCACGACGGGGACTGGCTCCATGTCGGCACGCCCGCAGAGCTCGCCGCTGCCGAACACTTCCTCGCGCAGCGCTCCGAAGCGCAGACCGAACGCTGAGGTACGAACGCTCACGCGGGGGCATGACACTGGGTCTCCCGGAGCTCGCACGCAGCGCAGCGCTCGATGCGGCACCGTGAAAGCGCCCAGGCTGCGCTGATCAGAAGCGCACGGCCAATCCCGCGGGCGCAGGCTGTACCATGAAGTGCGTCCGCGCAGCGCGTGCGCTCATGAACGCATCGAACGCGTGCGCCAAGAGCGCGAGCGCGCCGATCGCGCCCCC
>CAZYWR010000473.1:0-2354 GCA_964651185.1 uncultured Polyangiales bacterium | reverse complement strand
CGCGCTGGGGCCGCGCGTCTCGCTGCCGGGCGCGCTGCAGCTCGAGCTCGTAGGCTACCTGAAACTGCTCGATGGGCTGGCCGTGCGCTCCGACGCCAACCCGCCCGAGCTCGCGCGCGCGCTGACGGCCCACGGCCGAGGCCGGAGCTTCGGCGCCTCGCTCTCGTTGCGCCGCGAGCTGCTGGACGGACTCTCTGGCGTGCTCAACTACACCCTGAGTCGCAGCGAGCGCAGCGACCCCAACGGGGAGATGCGCCTGTTCGACTTGGATCAGACACATGTCTTTTCCCTCCTGCTCGGCTACGAGCGCGGTCCGTTCCGCGTGAGCACGCGCCTGCGCGCCGCGAGCGGCAAGCCGCGTACGGCCGTGATCGGACACTACGAAGACAGCAAGACCGGGCTCGAGCAACCGCTGTTCGGCGCGCACAACGGCGCGCGCAATCCGGCCTTCGTGGCGCTCGATCTGCACGCAGAATGGACGCTGCGCTGGCAGCCCGCGCTGGCCTCACTCTTTCTCGACGTCATGAACGCCACCAACCGTAAGAACGTCGAAGAGGTCGCGTACACGCCCGACTTCAGCGCACGCCGCGATCTGACAGGTCTCCCTCTGCTCGCCATGATCGGCGGGCTCGTGGGTTGGTGAGATGCGCAGACGCAGCTCGAGCCGCCGGGGGCGAGATGCGCGAGCGAACCGTGCGGGCAGAGCGCTCCTCCTTTCGCTGCTGTTCGGCTGCCTCGGACGCGAGCCGCAGCCCGCGGCCATCACAGCGCCGCAGATCATCGCGATCCTCGCCGATCCACCCGAGGTCGAGCCCGGCACCACCGCGCACTACCAAGCGATCGTGGCGAGCCCGGGCGCCGTCGAACCGCAACTCACGTGGTCTTACTGTACGACCGCGCGCGCGCTCCGCGACCATAGCGCCGTCGCTCCGTCTTGCGCCGAGATGCCCGAGCTGCCGATCGCGGGGAGCGGCGCGCGAGTCGACGCGACCGTGCCCGCGGACGCGTGCGCGCGCTTCGGCCCCGCGGTTCCCGCCGGCCAGCGCCCGGTCGATCCCGATCCGAGCGGCGGCTACTATCAACCCGTCCGCGCGCAGCTCCCCGGCGGACAGATCGCGATCTTGCGCCATCGCCTGCGCTGTCCGCTCGCCGACGCACCGCTCCCGATCGCCCAGGAGTTCGCCGGCAGCTATCGCCCCAACACGGCACCCGCGATCGCCGCATTCACGCTCGCGCAAGGCGCGCTGGAGCTCGATCCCGCAAACGTCCCCGCGGCGGCCGAGCTCACGCTGCGCGTCGCGCTCTCCCCCGATGCCGCGGAGCGATACCTCGTTTACGACGCCGCGCGCGGCCAGCTCGAGGAGAGAGACGAACAGCTCGAGGTCTCTTGGTATGCGAGCGCCGGCGTCCTCTCTGCGCGCACGACGCCGGCCGAGGCGCAGTCGAGCGAGGTCGCCTGGCGTGCTCCCGAGCAGGCCGGCCCGGCGCGACTCTGGCTCGTGGTCCGCGACGACCGGGGCGGCGCCGGTGCGCGCACGGTCGAGCTCTCGATCCAAACACCCGCGCCGCAGTAAGGCTCAGCGCGGTGAGATCAACGGGCGCTCGGCTGCGTGCGATAATGGTAAATATAGAGATCGCGAAAGCCCGACTGCTCGTACAGCGTGCGCGCCGCGGCGTTGTCGAGCTCGACCAGCAGAAAGAGCTCGTCCATGTGCTCTCGGGTTGCGTGCGCGGCCAAGGTGTGAAGCAACGCGCGCGCGGCGCCCCGGCGGCGCGCCTCGGGCAAGGTGAACATCGCGTGTACGCCCATGCGCTCCTCCGAAGTCACGCCGAGGCAGGCCGCGACGGCGCGACCGTGCTGATCGCGACACAAGACGTAGCGACAGCGCGAGCCGAGCCGCGCAAGAAAGCCGCGGTAGACGTCTGGTCGCGCGGCGTGCCGGCTGCCGTCGGCGCTCACCGCCGACCAGTCCGCGCTCGCGCGCGCCGCCACGCTGGTCTCGAACGCCGCGGCCGCTGACGCAGTGAGCTCCGCCACGCGTGACGCTGCAGCGAGCGCCAGCGCCGCCTCGCCCTCTTTGTGGTAGCCGCGCGCGGCGAGCTCGTGATCGAGTTCGGCGGGCGCGACGCAGGGGCCGATCTGAAACATCGTTGCTCGCGCGCGCGCGCGGTACCAGGCTTCGGCCCGCTCGAGGCGCGCGGGCAGCTCGAGCTCTGTGCCTGCCTCCAAGGTCGCGACGGAATTCCCACGACGTGTGGGCCCGCCGCTCGCCCGCAACAACCAACCGTCGAGGTCCGCCGTATCGGCGGCGGGCCAGGCGTCGACCACGGCCTCCTCGAGCTCGCGCGCGAGC
>CAZYWR010000472.1:0-4216 GCA_964651185.1 uncultured Polyangiales bacterium | reverse complement strand
GCTTCAGCTGATCTCGTCGAGCACCGTGCGGCGCGCTGACGCGCCGTTCGATCGCGTCGCGCCGTCGAGATCGTGCGGGACGCGCGTCGTTCGCGGGACCGGAGACGACCCCGAGGCGGGTAGCGTATACGCGCACAGCGTCGCACTACTGGATCCATCGAGAGCCCGAGGAGGATGGCGAGCGGATCGCCTTCCTCGGTTTCCAGCAAAGATCCGGGTCCAGAGCTGCGCGCGAGAAGAGCTGGGATGGGGCGACGCGCGCTGCACCGCTCTGCAAAAGGTCTCACTGCGGCCGTGTTCATCCCCCCCGATCGCTTGGCTGCCGGAGGGGACGCGGTTCAGTGGCGCGCGGCGGCTTCCGGCGGTCGAGTCATCCTCCCCGGCCGCCGCTGCTCGAGCAGCCCGAGCAGCAGCCTGTTCGTCTGCCGCGCCCGCGCGCGCAACGCGGGGAGCCGCTCGCTGATCTTCTGCCGGAGGTCAGCGCGGGTATCCCAGGATCGGTCGATGCGGGCGATGAGCTGCCCGATGCCGATGCTTCCGAGCGGCTGCGTGGGCATCTCCAGATCTTCGAGCAAGCCGGTCACCTTGGACGCGTAGGGGAGAGCGGCGAACGGCGTGCCGCGCAGCGCCGCGAAGATCAGGAAGTGGAGGCGCATGCCGACCGCGAACTCGAAGTGCCCCATGAGATCCAGGATCTGTCGGGGCGAGTAGCGGCGCCTCAGGATCTCCGCCCGTTCCGCGTTTTGCATATGTGCCACGACCGCGTGGCTGTGCTGAACGTCGGTCTTCTCCATCGGCGCGAAGAGGACGTTGGCGTCGTAGCGTTCGACCATGAAGTCTGCGGCGTTCGCGAGCAGCGCGTAGTACTCGTCGGGATCGATGTCGGGCGCCGCGGGGCCGCGCTCTCTCACCGAAAAGCCGATCAGAGGTCGGTCGAAGTCGACGCCCTCTGCCTTCAGCGCTTCGACGGACAGCTCGTCGGGCTCGAGGAGGAACGCGGGATCCGCGGTGAGATGGATCTCCTGAGTGACCCCCACGTCTTCGAGCAGCCGATGGCCCAGCCGATCTCGCACGGTGATGACGCGCGGCGGCGCGGCGTCCAGCGCGGTCTGCACGGCCCGCCGGGATCCCTCGGTCGCCAGCGGGCCTGCGCTGATCGCGTAGATCATGACGGGCACTTGCAGCTCGTTCGCGATGAACACCTCGCGCAGGTACTCCTCTGCGTCACGGTCATAAAGGATGCCGCCTCCGCCGAGGATGAAGAGATCGAGCCGCTCGATCTCGAGTACTGCCTCGCTTCGCGTCAGCGTGCGAGGACACACCGCTCGTTCGACCGAGTGTCGGGCGAGCGTGTCCTCTGGATTCTTCGAGAACACGGTGACGTCGGCCGAGACGGTCGCCCTCAGCTGGCTGAGGATGCCCTCCAGGATGGCCTCGTCGCCGAGGTTCATGCCGCCGTAGGAGCCCGAGATACCGATCTGCAACCGATCGCCTTCCATGTGGACCTCCGCGCTGGACGTGCTCACCACCTATTACGCCCTCCCGGACGCGCGGGCGGCGCGACGCCCTCATACGGGCTGGAGCTTGGGCCACGCGAGCTCGACCCCCTCGCGTCGCAGCAGCGTCTGAAATTCCCGGAGCAGCTCCGGACGATTGCGGACTGCTAGCGGCGTCAGCTTACGCTCGCGGCAAAAAGCCGAGAGCGTCACCGCGCTAGCTCCCACGATCCACTCGACCGGATGCACGCGGAAGGCGCCGTTGGTGATGTGGGTGACGCCGAGGTTCTTCCCACCCGGCAGCAAGTTCTCGACGCGCACCGGGATCATGGCGCCGAGCGGGATCTGGAAGGGCCAGCAGCCGAGGTCGAGGTAGCCTGCGCCGCTGACACGAGGATGGAGATCGATCCGGTAGCAGCCGATCCCAGCCGAGTCCTCGAACAGCTCGGGACCATCCCGTCGCAGCGGATACGCGATGTGCTGCTCGAGCACGGTGTACTCCGCGCGAATGCGCCGCGACGACCGCACGTAGGGAGCCGGCGCGAGGCCGTCGGGCGTGCCCCCGACGACGTCGCCGCGCAAGCGCAGCCCGGGGTAGCCGGCGCCGTGATCGGGACGTGGTGCCTCGGTCTGCAGCCAGTAGAGCAGACTGAGGCTGAGCTGCCTCGCCGCCTCGAGGTTGCGCGCTTGTTCGGCCGCATCGACGCCGACCACCGGGCCGAACCAGTAGTCGTTCTGGGGCCAGTTCACGACTGTGATGTCCAAGCAGGCTAGGCTCTCCTCGAACAGCGTGTGATCGAGGATCCGGCGAAAACGCCAATACGAGCGACCCTCCTCCGCGTCGAACAAGAGGCGGGTCAGCGGCTCGTGCGTCTCGGGCCGCGGCGTGGTCCATCCCAACAACGGTCCGGGCCACCCAGGTGGGCGGAACTCGCGCCAGAGCGCGTATTGTCGAGGCTTGTCGATGGTATGATCTTCACCAGGGCGGTGCTCGATCGCGAAGCAGACGGTGATGGCCTGCTGATCTCGCGGGTCCGCCTGCTCCATCGCGTGCGGCTCGCCGGTCTCCGAGCGGGACTCGGCGCCCAGCACGTGCTCCACGCCGGCCAGCTCGAGCAGCTCGCCGTAGGGCGTCGCGTCGATGAAGAACGGCGCTTCGATCAGAGAGTCCCGCCCCGACTCGAGCCCTCTGACCACGACGCCGGTGATCCGATCGCCGTGCGTCCACGCCGAGATCAGGCGATGCGGGTGCATGACAAACAACCGCCCGCTGAGCTGGTACGGCATCATCATCTGGTGCAGCACCGCGACCGCGACGCGCGGATCGTGGCAGAGCCGGCTCACCCAGCCGTTGCCGGGGTTCAACGTGGGAGCGGCGCGCGCCGCGGCCGTGAGCGGGGTGTGCATGCGGTAATAGCTTCGGATCCCCTCTCTCAACGCCCGATAGCTGGCCGTGGCGCCGAACTCCTCGATCCAGGGGTGCTCGTCAGGGGGAACCGCCTGGTTGGTGAGCTGACCGCCGAGCCAGCGAGTCTCCTCGGTGAGGATGACCCGGCACCCGAGCCGAGCGGCGGCGAGCGCGGCCGCGCAGGCGCCCAGCCCACCACCGATGATCGCGACGTCTGTTCGCAGTGCTTCCACGTGTCCTCACGTCGCCCGCCGGGGACGCCCGAGAACGCCATCCACCCTTGGAGATCAGGTTGTCGCCGTGTTCACAGATGCAAGTGGCCGAGCGAGCTAGCGCCGCTCTCCGCCACCACCAGCTGGGCCCGTGTCCAATGCGTCGATGATCAGCAGCCGCCACGTCCGGTGCCGATCGTTGCGCTCGAGATCATCACGGCGTCGGCCGACGTCCGTACTGTACGCTGCAAGGAGCATGGCGCGGCGCTTGTCGAGGGCATCGCGCCCGGTCGCGCGACTGTGCGGGTGCTCGGCATGGATGGAAGCCTCTGGCATCCCCTCGAGGGCGGTGCTGCGACGCCTCTCGCGCGGACGAGCGCTTCCGCTGGCACGATGAACTGGCGGGCAGGAGCGCGGCGCGCGCGCGGTTACAGGAAGTCTTGGTTCATCCAGTAAGTGTTGCTGCCCATGTTGTAGAAACCGCACGAGACGGCCTTGGAGCTGGTGCTCTTCATATTGATGTAGTGGCCGTGGGCCAGGAAGCACTTCGTGTCGCCGGCGAAGTACTGCATGATGCACGCGGCCTCGCCGCCGTCTGGTTGGCTGGGATCGGGCGGGCCCTCGGCCCACATTTGCTTGAGGCAGCCCTTGAGCGCGTCGGCGATGGTGGCGGAGCCGAAGCCGCCGACGGGCCAGCCGGGGCAGGTATCCTGCGCCTGGAAGCCGGGAAACGGCGGGCGAGCGCTGGGGTTGTAGCACGGGTTGCCGTTGCCCGCGGACGAGTGGGGGCTCTTCGAGTCGCCGTCTTTCTTCGATCCTTGATCCGAGCACAGCTCCTGCGCGGGCGTGGCGCGCGCGAGCGGCGCGAGCTGCAGCGTGGCGCGGTACATGTTGATCTCGTCGACGCAGACCTGACGCAACATCTCGAGCTCGTCGGCCGGGATGCCGGAGACGCTGGTGCCGGCCGCACCGCCCGTGTCCGACGCGCCGGCGTCGGCGCGCGGCGTGCTGCCGGCGTCCGCACGCGCCCCGCTGTCGGCGCCGGTGGCGGGCGGCTTGACGGCGCCGGCATCGACCGGACTCGCGCTGCCCGCGTCGCG
>CAZYWR010000471.1:0-3507 GCA_964651185.1 uncultured Polyangiales bacterium | reverse complement strand
CGGCCTGATGCGCCTCGATCGCCCGCCGCGCTCGCACCTCGGCGGTGACGTCGACCGCGAAGACCAGCACGCTGTCGCGCTCCCCGCACGCGCCGACGAGCGGCTGCGCGGTCAGGTTGAACAAGCGCGGCTCCTCGCCCGTCCCCGCGATCGGCAGCTCGCGTACGGATACGGGCGTGCCCGTGCGCTGCGCTTGCTCGACGGCGCCGGCGATGGCTTGCGGCACCCGCCGATCGTTGCTGGCAAGGGGCCTGAGCGGACGCGAGGTCGCCTTGCCGAAGAAGGCTTCAAAGGTCGGATTCGCGAGCTCCACCGTGTAGTCGGGCCACCGAAAGATCGCGATCAGCGCGGGCGCCGCGTTCACGATGCCGTGCACGCGCGCGCGCTCTTGATGCTTGCTGACCGCCCAAGCCGCGCGCTCGGCGACCGCCAAGAGCAGGCGCTTGTCGCGGTCGGTGAACGCGGTCGCCCGCGTTGAGCCCACGTGCGCTACGCCCAGCACCTGCCCCTCGCTGAGCAGAGGCACGCCGAACAGTGCACGGGTGCCGCGCGCGCTCGTCATCGGGCCGACCGTGTCGGGCTGCGACGTGTCGCTGAGCTCGATCGGCTTGCGCGACGCGGCGATGCGCCCTGCGAAGCCCTCGCCGATGCGTACGCGAAAGCGCTCTTCGGCCGGACCTTGGTCCGCGAAGGCGCTGGCTCGCACCTCGAGCTCATCGCCGTTGCGCAGCAGGATGGTGGCCGAGTCTGCCACCTCGGAGACGCTCAACAGGATCTGCAACAGCTCGCGCAGGAACTCCGCTAAGTCGGCGGTCTCGAGCGCCGCGGTAGCGATGCGCTCGAAGACCAGCGCGCGCCGCATGGCGTCGTCGCGCTCGCGCGTGCGCAGCGCGACCTGCGCCTGGCGCACCGCCTCGCGCTGCTGGAACAGGTCGACGAAGGCCTTGACGCGCGCGCGCAGCACCTCGGCGTCGAAGGGCTTGGTCACGTAGTCGGCCGCGCCGATCGCGTAGCCGCGCCGCACGTACGCCTCGTCGCGGTGCAGAGCCGTGAGAAAGATGATCGGCAGCTCGCGCCCCGTGTCGGTCGCGCGGATACGCGCGGCCAGCTCGAAGCCGTCCATCTCCGGCATCTGCACGTCGAGCAAGACCACCGCGAACTCCTCGTCGCGCAGGTGCTCGAGCGCTTCGCGCCCGGACTGCGCCTGCACCACGCGCACGCCGAGCGGACTGAGCACCGCGGAGAGCGCGAGCAGGTTCGACGCAGTATCGTCGACGATGAGGACGCTCGATTTCCCTGTGGGATTTTCCACGCTTCTCGCGGCGGTTCGTGTGGGCACCGTCTGCATCGTCAGGAAAACAAGTGCGTTCCGGCCCGCGTAGACGCCTTCGAGAGCCAACGATGCACGACGGCGAGCAGCTTGTCCGGATCGACCGGCTTGGTGACGTAGTCGGTGGCCCCGGCTTCGATCGCCTTTTCGCGATCGCCCTTCATGGCCTTGGCCGTGAGCGAGACGATCGGCAGGTGCTGGAACTGGGAGATATCGCGGATGGCGCGGGTCGCGGACAGACCGTCCATTTCGGGCATCATCGTGTCCATCAGCACGAGATCGATATCGGGGTGCGTCTGCAAGAGCTCCAGCGCGACCCGGCCGTTCTCGGCGTGCAACACGTTCACGTTGCGCGACTCGAGCACGGTGCGCAGCGCGAACAGGTTTCGTAGGTCGTCGTCGACCAGGAGCACTTTGCGTCCTTCGAAGTCCACGTCCAAGGGGAGCGGCGCGACCTCATCGCTCAGCACGAGGTCGCTCTCCTCTTCCCGCGAGGACTCGGCGCCCACGTACAAGGCCGGCAAATAGAGGGTGAACGTGCTGCCCTGGTCGAGCGCGCTGACGACCGAGATCGAGCCGCCGAGCAGGCGCGCGATCTCGCGGCTGATGGTGAGCCCGAGGCCGGTGCCGCCGTACTTGCGGCTGGTCGTTCCGTCGGCTTGCTGGAAGGCCTCGAATATGAGCTTCTGCTTGTCCAGCGAGATGCCGATGCCCGTGTCGGCCACGGAGAAGCTGATCATGTGCTCGTTGGGGCCCTCCGTGATCTTCGCGATCTCCATCGATACCCCGCCCTTGGCCGTGAACTTGAAGGCATTCGAGAGCAGATTCTTCAAGATCTGCTGCAGGCGGCTGATGTCGCTGAACATCGTGCTCGGCAGGTTGTTCGCCATCCTGATCGCGAACTCCAGCCCCTTCTGGTCGGCGACGTGGCGGAACGTCTGCTCCAGGTAATCGCACACCTCACGGATGTGGAAGGTCTTCGGGTCGATCGGCATCTTGCCGGCTTCGACCTTCGACAGATCGAGGATCTCGTTGATGAGCGACAGCAGATCGTTGCCCGACGTGTAGACGGTCTCGGCGAACCGCACCTGCTCCTCCGTCAGGTTGCCGTCGCGATTCTCGGCCAGCATCTTGGACAGGATGAGCAGACTGTTGAGCGGCGTACGCAGCTCGTGCGACATGTTGGCCAGGAACTCGGACTTGTACTTGGAGATGAGCTGGAGCTGCTCGGCCTTCTCCTCGAGGCTGCGGCTCGCGAGCTCGACCTCCTTGTTCTTGACCTCCAGCAGCTTCGCCTTCTCGTTGAGCTCGGTGGCCTGCGCCCCGAGCTCGGCGTTGGACTTCTTGAGCTGCTGCAGGAGCTCCTCGGTGCGCATGCTGGACGAGATCATGTTCAAGATCACGCCGACCGAATCCATCAGCTGATCGAGGAAGGTCAGGTGGTTGGGGATGAAGCTCTTGAACGAGGCGAGCTCGATGACGGCCTTGGTCTCGCCCTCGAACAGCACGGGCAGCACGACCACGCTGCGCGGCGGCGCCTCGCCCATGCCGCTCGCGATGTAGATGAAGTTCTCGGGCACGTCGGTCAGAAGGATGCGCTTCTTCTCGAACGCGCACTGCCCGATCAGGCTCTCGCGCAGCCTGTAGGAGCTGGACAGGTTCTTGCGCCCGCCGAAGCCGTAGCTCGCGATGAGATGGAGCATCGTGTCGATGTCGGCCTCGCCGTCGAGGAAGTAGAAGGCGCCGTGCTGCGCGTCGACCAGCGGCGTCAGCTCGCTCATGATCAGCTGCGCGACGGACACGATGCTGCGCTGCCCCTGCATCATGCTGGAGAAGCGCGCCAGGTTCGTCTTCAACCAGTCCTGCTCCTGATTCTTGTGCGTCGTGTCCTTCAGGTTGTTGATCATCTGGTTGATGTTGTCTTTGAGCGCGGCCACCTCGCCCTGCGCTTCGACCGTGACCGAGCGCGTGAGATCGCCCTTGGCGACCGCCGTGGACACGTTGGCGATCGCGCGTACCTGCGAGGTCAAGTTGCCGGCCAGCTGGTTCACGTTGTCGGTCAGGTCGCGCCACGTGCCCGCGGCGCCCGGCACCTTCGCCTGTCCGCCGAGCTTGCCCTCGATGCCCACCTCGCGCGCCACGGTCGTGACCTGTTGGGCGAAGATGCGCAGCGTGTC
>CAZYWR010000470.1:0-2093 GCA_964651185.1 uncultured Polyangiales bacterium | reverse complement strand
TACCAGGCGAACGGCAAGCCTGCGTCTTGTTCGAGCGCCTCGCTCAGGAGCGCGCGCGCACGCGCGTTCGCGGCCTTGTTCTGACGCTGAAAGTGCCAGACCCCTAGCAGCGCCAGCTCCCATGCGCCGAGCCGTGGCGTGCGCACGCGCCGGGCGCGCCGCGCCTCGAGCTGCAGCAGGGTCGCGCCGATCTCCGATGCGATGCACGACGCCAGCTCCTCCTGAAAGGTCAACACCTCGCCCAGCTGACGGTCGAAGCTCTGCGTCCACAGGATGCGCGCGCTCTCGCCGTGCACGAGGTGTACGACCACGCGCGCCGCGTCTCCGTCGCGGCGTACGCTGCCCTCGACCCAATAACGGATCTTGCGCGCGGCGCTGCACGCCGCGGGATCGAGCAGGCCCTCTTGGCGCTCGAGCGCGTGCGGCGACACGACCGGAAACCAAAAGTGCGCGAGCCGCGCCAACAGATCTTCGGTCAGCCCGCTCGCCAGGTGGCTGCCCGCCGGGTCCGCGCCCAGCCAGCGAAACGGCAACACCGAGACCGCAGGAGGAACTGCGTCGATCGTCTTGCGCTCACACGGCACGAGCTCCGCCGGAGTCAGGGTCGAGAGCGGCAGCGAGAGCACCTCTGCGATCCGCCGCGCGGTCTCGAGGTAGACGGCCTGGCCGTTCTCCGCGCGCTTGATGGTCGCCTCCGACAGCGGGTGCGGACCCGTCGCCTTGGCGGACATCATCTCCCTACTCAGTCCGAGCGCGCGCCGCGCGCGCGCGCAGGCCTCACCGTCGAGCACGATCGTACGGCTGCGCGGGCGAGATTCCGACATCGCTCGCTAGCGATGAAAACAGAGGCCGACACGCTTGACAACTTTGTCCGCGCGACCGGGAGCGCTGGCCTCCGTCAGTCCCACTTTTCCGCACGAACGCCCCCACGCTTCGCTACCTGGACGGCGCTGGACTCCGTGTTGGGCGGTCAACTACCTGGAACGTTGCGCGCTCCGTAGAAATGAGCCAGGCCAGTGTGTCCTTACGGAGGGTTTGCGATGACCAAGCGGGTCCTTCACGTCGGAACGAACGTCGCGCACTACGCCGATCCGTCGGAACCCACTGGGCTCTGGTAGTGTAAGTCTTCCTCATGACATCCCCTCCAAGTGCAGGATGTGCCGCGTACGAGTCTTCGGCAAAATCCGCGGCGTCGTGATCCGCGGGCACGTTTACCCGAGCGCTGAAAAGAGCCTCGGACGGCCATCGCACCGGCCGCCGAGGCCGCGCGCCGGCGCGTCGACGTGAGCGGTCAGCGCGGCGTCCGGACATGGCTTGCTCCGGTCGTCGAAGGCCGCCTTTTTTTCGCCGAAGTGAGCGGGTCAGCGCGACCGCTGCGCGTGACCAGCTCGGGTCGCGACGGAGTTCATTCTCGCGCGACACGTGCCCGCCTTCGCCACGCCTCCGCGCATCGAAGCGACATCACGCGAGGCTGCACGCACCCTCAGGTGCTCTCCGCTGAGGTCACGCCAGGAACCGGACTATCGTCCAATACTTACTGGTAGAGAGTCTGTTTTTCGTACGGCTCGTGCCCTCAAAACTGGTAGCGCTCCGATCGCGCTGTTATAGCCCTGCACTCGGACAAAGGGGGCAAAGCGTAATGAGAGACGTGCGCGCGAGTCGGAGTCGTGTCGTATCCTTTTCCGGTCTGCTGGTCATGATGACGATCTTCCTATTCGCTTGCAGCGATGGCCATTCCAAGCCGTCGCTACCTGCCGCAGACGCGGGCCAGCTGGCTCCGCAGCCCGCGCAGGGCTGGCAGATGTACGGCTACGACCTGGCCAACAGCCAAGTGCGCAGCGCGCTGGCCGATGGCGTGATCGTGCTGGGGCTGGCCAGCTTCGAGCTGAATCTGCTGCAACGACTCGCTGCTCGCTATCTACTACAAGGCCGACCATCAGGGAGAGCGCCTGGCATGGAAGGCGACTTACACGGTGGAAGACGTGTACGTGGCTGCCGGCGGCGGGCTCAACGGTCTGGACCACGACATCGGCGCGGCGCCCAACCTGTTCGTCGCGGGCGGCGTCGAGGCGGTGGGCGCCGGCGACAAGGGC
>CAZYWR010000469.1:0-6341 GCA_964651185.1 uncultured Polyangiales bacterium | reverse complement strand
ACCGCGGCCGGATCGCCCGGGCCGTTCGAGAGGAAGATGCCGTCGGGCTTGAGCGCCATGATCTGTGGGGCGCTGGTATCCGAAGGCACGACGGTCACGCGCGAGCCCGTGTCTGCGAGCGAGCGCAGGATGTTCAGCTTAATGCCGAAGTCGACCGCTACGATATGCCGCGCGCCTTCGTGCTTCGCGACGGGCGCCCAGCGTCCGCTGCCCTCACTCCAGCTGTACGAGGAGCGGGTGCTCACCTGGTCCGCCAAGTTCAGCCCGCTCATCGGCGGTGCGGAGAGCGCCCGATCGTGCAGCGTCTTCACGTCTTCGCGGCCGATCGCGCCCAGCTGCGCGCCCTCGTCGCGGATGTGGCGCGTGAGCGCGCGCGTGTCGACGCCGGCGATGCCCGCGATGCCGAAAGCTTTAAGGTAGTCGTCGAGCGAGCGCTGAGCGCGCCAGCTGCTCACGACCGCGCTCAGCTCGTGCACGATGAAGCCGGCGACTTGGGGCTTGAGGGTCTCGATGTCCTCATCGTTCGCGCCGGTGTTGCCCATTTCCGGCGCCGTCATCGCGACGAGCTGTCCCGCGTAGGACGGATCGCTCAGCACCTCTTGATAGCCGGTCATGCCGGTGGTGAACACGACTTCGCCTACGGTGGGATGGTCGGCGCCAATGGCCTCGCCCTCGAATACGCGACCGTCCGCGAGCACCAGCCTGGCAGGTTGCCTCATGAGTCGTACCGCCTCCCGCGCGGTTATGATGCCTGCCACACGATCTCGCCTGCGGCCACCGTCATCCTTACCTTGCCGGTGACCTCGCGATCGAGCAGGGGCGTGTTGTGCGAGCGCGAGCGCAACGCCTCGCGCGTGACCTTCCAGCGCGCGGCTGGGTCGAGCAGCACGAGATCGGCGCGCGCGCCCACGGCCAAGCTCCCGCCCTCGCAGCGCGCGATGCGCGCGGGTGCGGTGGAGAGCGCTTCCACCAGACGCAGCGCCGGCAGCGCGCCGTTCGTCACCAACGGCAAGAGCGCGGCGAAGGTGGTCTCCAGTCCGTTGATGCCGTTGGCCGCCTCCGAGAACTCGCAGTCCTTTTCCAGCGTGCTGTGCGGCGCGTGATCGGTCGCGATGCAGTCGATCGTACCGTCCGCCAACGCTTCGATCAGGGCCGCGCGGTCTTCGGCGCTGCGCAGCGGCGGGTTGACCTTGCAGAACGTCGCGTAGCCGACCACGTCTTCGTCGGTGAGCGTCAAGTGATGCGGCGTGACCTCGGCACTCACAGCCAGGTCGCGCGCCTTGGCTTCGCGCAGCAGGCGCACGGCGCCCATGCTCGACAAGTGCGCGACGTGGTAGCGCGCGCCCCCCACCGCCTCGGTCAGCAGCAGGTCGCGCGCGACGATGATGTCTTCGGCAACGCGCGGCCAGCCGCGCAGCCCGAGCCGGGTGCTGACCGCGCCCTCGTGCATGTCGGCTTTGGCCGTGAGGTCGTGGTCCTCGCAGTGCTGCGAGACCAGCAGATCGAAGGTCTTCGCGTACTCGAGCGCGCGCCGCATCACGGCCGCGTTCATCACGCATACGCCGTCGTCGCTCACGCCGATGGCGCCGGCCTCTTTGAGGTCGGCCATCTCGGTGAGCTCTTTGCCTTCGCTGCGCTTGGTGATCGCGCCGATCGGCAAGAGCCGCACGCCGCCGACTTCTTTGGCGCGCGCGACCATCATTTCGGTGATCGCGCGGTTGTCGTTGATCGGGCGCGTGTTGGGCATCGGGCAGACGGCGGTGAAACCACCGGCCGCCGCGGCCGCGAGGCCGCTCGCGATGTCCTCTTTGTATTCCTGACCGGGCTCGCGCAGGTGCACGTGCAGATCGATGAAGCCGGGCGCGAGCCACAGCCCCGTGGCGTCGATCACGCGCACGCGCTCGCCGCGTAGCTCCGCGCCCGCGTCGCGCCCCACGCGCGTGATGCGGCCGCTTTCCACGACCACGTCCGCGATCTGGTCGAGCTGTCTTGCGGGGTCGAGCACCCGCGCTCCGCGAATCACCAACATCGACAGCCCCCAGTACGAGACCAGCTCGGCCCTGTCAACGCACGCTGCGCCGATCGCGCGCGCCCGCGACGAGCCGTACGCCAGGCCCGCGGCGGCTCAGACGGCCTGCTGCATCGCGGGTTGCAGCGCCGACGGCAGCGCGGGCGCCGGCAGCGTCTGGGCTGCGGGCAGCGCCTGCGCGGGCTTCGTGGGCAGATCGTCGGCGATCTGCTTTTCGTTCACGCGCGACTTCATCGTCTGAATCTTGCGACACAAGGAGGCGAAGTCCTTGTTGCGGACGGCCATGCTGGGAGAGCCGCCGCGCAAGAGGGTCTGCACGATGAAATCCATCACCTGGATTTCGCCTTCCGAGAAGCTGTTGCTGATTCGCATGCCCCTAGAGTTATCACTCTGGATCACGAATGACAACCCGTGACCTGCCACGTACTGTCACAAAAATATATGGTCACCATGGATAGCGAGCGAGCGCACAAATTTGACTAGGAGAGTTGTTCGGATAGCGGTCTAGCGACCTCATCGGCAAGGAGCTCGAGGCGGCCGAGTCGTTGCTCTAGGCGAACGGTGGTGGGTAGGTCGAGCCACCCGAGGATTTGTTGCCAACGATGTGCCCAGTCGTGCTTACGCAGGCTGTGCGCGATGTTGTCGCGACGGATGCGGGCGACGCGCTCGGGCTCGGCCTCGAGCTGCTCGATGATGCGAGGCAGGGCGGCAGAGCCGAATGGGACGTGCACGTGGGCGTCCGGCCAATCGAAGAGTGGAGGGAACGTCGCGCTGCGCGGCGGCTGGCCGAGCAGCACGGCGCCTCCAGCGGCGCCTTCGAACGAGCGAAAGCCAAACTCCTCTTGTTGCGCCGTCAGCATGGGGTTGTCGACACGGGCTCGGTTCGCGATGAAGTAGCGTGAGCGCTTCACCAACTCGGCGGTTTGGCGGCGGTGCTGCTCGTGTACGCCTTCCCGGACGCGCAGGGGATCGATCGTATCGAATAGGTAGGTCCAGCCGCGCGCAGTCGCGTGGGCGAGCAAGGCGAGATGGCTCGCCTCCGCGCGGCGGCCCATCGAGAATACGTCGATGGTGCGCGCGGGGGCGCGTCGACCGGGAAAGAACTGCAGCGCATCGATCCCGGGCGGCAGCCACTCACAGCGCATCGGGACGCGCGCTCGCAGCGCCTCGAGCGAGCCCCGAAATTGCACCGCGATCAGGTCGAACTGGGTCAGGCGTCGGAGCTGCCACGCGCCCCGGCATCGCAAGTCCGCGGCCCACAACTCCTCGACGATGCAGACCGCCTTCGCACAGCGCCTGCGGACATCGGGCACGGCGTCGAGCATCGTCAAATCGTCGAGCGTGCGCGCATACACGAACAAGAGCTCGTAGTCGCGTTCGATGCGCACCGGCGCGAGCCGCGGCACGAGGGAAATTTCGATGCCGGCTAGTCTGCGCGTGCACTGGTTGGCGCAGCGGACGATCGTGCCCGACTCGCGGCTCTGCTGCTCGATCACGATCAACTCCGCATCATCGACCGCGCAGATTAGGTCCTCGCACTCCACCTGGCCGCAGCGCCACAGCGCCGTCTCGTAACGGCGTGGCGAGAGCACGAGCACGCGCGGCGAGGCTGTGCTCGCCGCGGATGGCTCCTCGATGAGCTGCCGCATCCGACCTCCGCGGACCGCACGCCGAAATGCACAGATAGCGCGCTCCGCACCGTTCGGATTAGCGCGCGTCCGCAGACATGGCCCTCGTGCCCTCGGCGGACAAGTGAATTCCCTCGTCGAAGCGAGGAGAAACGGGGCGATGGGCGCGGCGCGCGCTGATCGAATCAGGGCTTTGCCGCCCGTTCGAGCTCTTCGAAACCTGGCACTTGCGAGAGATCGGGCACGAGCACGATCTCGATGCGACGGTTTTGGGCGCGGCCCTGCGGCGTGGCGTTGCTCGCCACGGGGCGGAACTCGCCGAAGCTGGCGGCGCTCACGTTGGTGGGTTGAAGCCCGGCCTTGACCAGCATCTCGGCGACGGCGATGGCGCGTCCGGCGGCGAGCGCCCAGTTGTTGGGGAACCGTGCGGTCTTGATCGGCTGATCGTCGGTGTGGCCCTCGACCTGAAACTGCCGATCTTGCATGGTGGCCAAGATCGTTCCGATCTCGGCGATGCCGGATTTCCCGCTCTCGGAGAGCTCGATCGAGCCGCTCCCGAACAGCACGTCGGATGGGAGCTCGACGATCATGCGGCCGCCGACGACCTTGACCTTGAGCTTGCCGGCGTCGATCAGCGACTTGAAGCTGGCCAGCAGCTTCTTGTACTCGGCGATGCGCGCTTCGGTCTGGCGCTTCTGCTCGTTGAGGGCCGCGAGCGCCGCCTGCATCTCCTGGATCGATGCCTTCAGCTTGGAGCTGTCGTGCACCATGTCGGTGACTTGGTTTTGCAGCTCGACTTGGCGCTTCTGCGCGGAGTCCAGATCGCTCGTGAGGCGCGCGATCTCGTCGGCTTGCGATCGGCTCTTGTCCTGCTCGCGTTTCAGCTCTTCCGCGAGCGCAGTGCCGCGCTGGCGCTCTTCTTCCAGGCTCGTCTGGAGCGCCTGCTGCTCAGCGGCGCACTTGCGCTCCAGCGCTTCGAAGTCGCTCTTCTTGACGCACGCGCCCGTGGTGAGCGCTACCAGTACGGCGAGGCACAGGGTGAGTCTCGTCATGCGGCCTGCTTACTCCGGCTACGGAGGTCAGGCAAAATAGCGCCGAGGAACTCTTCCCCAGGACCGCTTCGTCGCCTCCACGTCCACGTAGTGTACGAGGGCGTGTAGGAGGGTGGGGTCAGCTTACGCGATCGGCGGCGGTGCAGCTGGTGATCTCGTCGACGGTGGTGATGCCTTTGCAGGCTTTGTCGATGCCGCTCATGCGCAAAGTCCAGATGCCCTCGCGGATCATCTGCTCCTTGATCTCGGCGGTCGAGCAGCCTTGCAGAACCATCTCCTTGAGCGCGTCGGTCATGGGCATGACTTCGTAGAGTGCGACGCGGCCCTTGTAGCCGCTGCCGCCGCACTTTTCGCAGCCTTTGCCCTTCACGAGCTGCGCGGTCTTGATCTGCTCATCGGTGAAACCGACGTCGCGCAGCGCTTGCGGATCGGCCGTGGTCGGCGCCTTGCAGTCGTTGCAGGCGCGGCGCGCGAGCCGCTGCGCGAGCACCAGGTTCAACGCGCCCGTCACCAGGAACGGCTCGACGCCCATGTTCAACAGGCGCGAGACCGTGCTGGGCGCGTCGTTGGTGTGCAGGGTGGAGAGCACGAGGTGGCCGGTGAGCGCCGCCTTGATCGCGATCTCCGCGGTCTCGAAGTCGCGGATCTCGCCGACCATGATGATATCGGGGTCCTGACGCAAGAAGCAGCGCAGCGCCGCGGCGAAGTTGAGCCCGATGTCCTCGTGCATCTGACACTGGTTGATGCCGTAGAGGTTGTACTCGACCGGGTCTTCGGCGGTGCTGATGTTGGTGTCTTCGGTGTTGAGCTCGGCGAGCGCGGAGTAGAGCGTGGTGGTCTTGCCGGAGCCGGTCGGGCCCGTGACCAGCACCATGCCGTAGGGCTGACTGATCGCCCACTTGAAGTCTTTCATCTGCTTTTCTTCGAAGCCGAGCTTCATCATGTCGAGCTGCAGGTTGCTCTTGTCGAGCAAGCGCATGCAGATCTTCTCGCCGAACAAGGTGGGCATCACGGAGACGCGGAAGTCCATCTCCTTGCCCCGACCCAGCTTGAGCTTGATGCGCCCGTCCTGCGGCAGGCGCCGCTCGGCGATGTCGAGCGAGCTCATGATCTTGAAGCGCGAGGAGATCGCGTTCTTCAGCTTGAGCGGCGGATGCATCTCTTCGTGCAAGACGCCGTCGATGCGGTAGCGCACGCGCATCTGCTTTTCGTAGGGCTCGATGTGGATGTCCGAGGCGCGCTTCTTGATCGCGTTGAGCATCACCGCGTTGCATAACCGCACGACCGGCGCGTCTTCGGAGGCGCGCTCCAGATCGAGCGCGCTCGACTCCGGATCCTCGATCGCGTCGAAGTCGATCTGGTTCTCGTCGAACCCCTCCATGATCTGGTCGTAGTCGATCTCCTCGTTCTTCTCGGGGACCGAGTAGTAACGGGCGATCGCCTTCTCGATCGCGGTGATCGGCGCGACCACGGGCTCGACGTTGTAGCCGGTGAGGAACTTGATGTCGTCGATGGCGTTGAGGTTGGCGGGGTCGGCCATCGCCACGGTCACCGACGAACCGTTGCGCGCCACCGGCACGATGTGGTGCCGCTCGCAAACGTCTTTGCTCACCAGCTTGGTGAGCTCTTTGT
>CAZYWR010000468.1:0-1858 GCA_964651185.1 uncultured Polyangiales bacterium | reverse complement strand
GCCGCGCCGCGTCCTGGCGAGGGATCCTGCAGCCAGAACAGCCCGCTGCCGAAGCCGACCACGCGGGCCAGCTCGCCCTGTTCGGTCATGACCAAGCGCACGTTGGCGGGCGTGAGCGCACCGTGCACGATCCCGAGCTTGTGCGCCGCGCGCAGCGCGCGGCCCACCTGCACCGCGATCGACAGCGCGCGCGAAAGCGGCAGCGTGCACACGTCGTCCAAGCAGTCGGCGAGCGACACACCATCGAGCGGCTCGGTCGCGAGGTAATACGTCCCATCGTCGCGCTGGCCGTATTCCTCGATCGCGATCACGTTCGGATGGGAGAGCTGCGCGCACTTGGCGACCGCCAGCGGCAGATCTCGTGCGAGCGCGACCGGCCCCTGCTCGGACCCGAGGAAGTGCAGCGCGACCTCGCGCCCCTGCGCGACGTGGCGCGCGCGAAATGCGCGGCCGTAGGCGGTCGTGCCGATCGGACTCAGCAGCTCGTAGGGCCCGAGCCTACGTTCCGGGTCGACCCGCTCGAGGACCCAGCCCGGACCGCGACGATCGCGCAAGCCCGAGCTGCCGTCGGCCGCGCTCGGCCAGAGCGCCGAGTGCTCGCGCTCGTCCAAGTCGTCGGCGTCGTCTTGGTTCCCGTAAGGCACGTCGCTGCATTCCCCCATTCGAAGCGGCGCGCTGCCACCCCCGCGAACACGCCGAGCCTGCATCGTACTGCGGCTCACGTCCGTTGCGCGCGAGATCGACCGGCTCGATTCTAAAACGTGCGTGCGTCACCAGACTAGGCCTGGCGATAGCTTGTTCTCGTCGAGCACACTGGGACCGCGCAAGCTCGCGACGGGGTACGTGGCGTAGAGCGGCGAGAACAGCCCCGCGGGCCGGTGATTGCCGCTCTTGCGCGTACCGCCGAACGGAAGCCGCGAGGACGCACCACAGGTAGGCGCGTTCCAATTTACGCAGCCGTAACGCAGCCGCGCGAACGCGTATGCGAACGCGTCTTCAGCGCCGAACACGCTCGCGCTCAACCCGTACGGGCTCGCGTTCGCGCGCGCGATCGCGTGGTCGAGATCATCGACTGCTTCGAGCGCCAGATCCGGTCCGAACAACTCTTCGACCTCGTAGGATAGGCCGCTTGGCACGAGAACCTCGTGCACACTGGGACCCACGTACGCGCCGCGCGGCACACCTTCGGGCTCCCGCCCCGCATAGCGCACGCGCACGCCCTCCGATTCGGCCACGCGCAACGCCTCGAGGTAACGCGCGCGCGCGGCTTCGCTGATCAGCGGCCCCATGAACACAGCGCGCGCGAGCGGATCGCCCACGCGCATCCCGCCGAGCTTCTGTTGCAGCCGGCGCGCGAACGGCTCGAACAGCGCGCGCTCCACCAACGCCACCGCCGTGCCGCTGCAGCGCTGACCGCAGGTCACGAACGCGCCCCACAGCACGTCGTGCACGGCTTTGTCGAGGTCGGCGTCGGCGAGCACGATGGCCGGATTGCGGCCCCCGAGCTCGAGCGCCAGGAGCTTGTGTGGCTGCTCGAGCGTGGCGCGCTTCACCGCGAGGCCGGCTGCGTAGCTGCCGGTCAACATGACGACGTCCACGTCGGAGTGCGCGGCCAAACGCGCGCCGACCGCGGGACCGCCCTGCACGAGGTTGAACACGCCCGGCGGCAGCCCCGCCGCGTGGCAGCACTCGGCGTAGAGCTGCCCCACCGTGGGCGTGAGCTCGCTCGGCTTCACGACGACCGTGTTTCCGGTGACGAGCGCCGGCACGACATGCCCGTGCACGAGATGGAGCGGAAAGTTGAAGGGGCCGAGGACGGCGGCGACTCCGTGCGGTCGGAACTCGTAGCGCTGGTGCG
>CAZYWR010000467.1:0-5992 GCA_964651185.1 uncultured Polyangiales bacterium | reverse complement strand
TCCAAGATCATCTGTGCCTGCTGCTCGCGAAAGCGGAGGGCTGGACCTGCGTCTCCAACGACCGTGCCCTTCGCGCAGCCTGTTCGGCCGAGGAAGTCGAGGTGCTCTGGGGCCTGGAGATGATGGGCCTCGCGGTAGAGCGAGGACACCTGCTCGGATCCGACGCCGAGCGCGTGGCGTGGGCCATGCGCGAGGTGAACCCGTTCATCAGCGAGGATCTCGTGCTCGCCTTTGTTGCCAAGTACGTCCAGGCGCAGACGCCGCCGAAGAAGCGGTAATCGTTCGCGAGCCGTTTCTCCGAAAGACGTCCTCACACTCGGAGGTCCCAGCATCGCAGCTACCACTAGACTTCGAAGTTCTCCGGCGAGAGCGAACACGCATCCAAGTCGTACTCGTCGAGTACATGCTCGACGATTGCGTAGGGGGGGCCTGCGTACCAAGAGGGATCTTGCTGATCGAGCTTGATCGCAACTACCGTCCGGCTGCCAACGTCCGTGCAACGCCATCGTGCTCCGGACATGAAGAACTCGAGACCGATCGCAAACTCCGACAGTTTCATGCATCGTTGGCCTGCTGTTTGCGCCCTCTCGGGCGAGCTCGGACGCAACGCCCCGATCATGCGCGAGCCGCCACGTCGCGTCCACTGAAGCGTGAGGACCATGCACACCACGTCCGCGCAGCCGAACCAGGTATGCGCGACGAGGTTGCGGTCAGCGACGTCGCCTCGGGACGAGGCGCAGCGAGCCTTGTGCAAAGACACGCTGTCGCGGCTTGACAGCCTTCACGCCACCAGCCACTTTCGTCGGCTACCCAAACGGAAGACGCCGTGGACCACGACCTACAAAAGGAGGGCTTCCCTTAGTCACCCACAAGGAGGCTAAGGATGCGCTTGCGTCGTCTATACGGGATCGGCGCCGAAGCGGCGTTGCCAAACGGAACTCGACGAGGCTTGCGAAGAGCTGTGCAAACAGGTGCGCGCTCGGCCGGGCGCTTCGATGGTCACGCTGGCCGAGGAAATGGGCATGCCGATGAGCGCGCTCCAGCGGCCGATGGCCAAACTGCGGACCGAAGGTCGAGTGCGCAGCGTCGGACAGCGGCACCTTACGCGGTACTTCCCCGCGGTGCTCAGGACGGCTGCAAGGAGTGAGCAGACCGCCCTGGCCGACGCCGAGAAGATGGGGCGGTGTCGTCCCCTCGATGCAGGGTCTGATGCTGCGGAGCATGAAATCGAGGACGGCCTTACCCTGCTTGCGAGCGGTGCGCACGACCGTCATCACGCGCTCGGCGAAGCATTCGCCGCGCTCGCTCTGAGTCCCGAAGCTGCGCTTTCTCCAGAGGACAAAGTCACGCAGCTCGAGTTCGCCGCGATTGTTGGTGGGCTCCACGCCTTCGTGGGTCACAAACGTCCACAGCGCCTCGCGGTGGGCCAGGATGTCGGTGCACGAGCCCGACACGCCCTTGATGTTGGCCTTTTCGCCGCGTTGGAGCAACTGCTCGAAGGTCCGCTGAAGCGGGCCTATCCAGAACTGCAGCTCTTGTCGAGTCAGCAACCCGTCTTTGTAGCCGCGCCAGTACTCGAAGATCAGCGCCGTGCATTCGAGCAACGCGCGACCGAGGTCACCGGCTAGACCCTCTCGCGCGGAGAAGGCGACGAACTTGCGCAGCAAGTGGGCGTGGCACACCTGGCGGAGCTTCATGCTCCAGAAGTTGAAGACGGTGGCGCGGTCGCTGACGAGGATTCCTGTGGGCGGCCCAAACAGCGGGCGGATCGTGTCGCTGCGTCCATCGCCCAAGAGCTGGTAGACCGTCGCGGCGATTGTGGCCACCACCCACAATGACTTGAGCTTGCCCGAGCGTGTCCAAGTCGTGGCGTCAGAGTGTTTGACTCCGGCGTGCTGGACCTCGCGCAGAGCCTCTTCGTGGGCAGACTTCAGCGCGTCGCTGGCGCGCCGCTCCATGTTGCTGATGGCGCCGAGCGACACCGAGATCCCGAACAGCTCGTGCAGGAGTTTGCGCGTCTTGCGTCGACTGAGATGATAGGCGCCGGTGAGCAACGCCACCACGGCGGTCAGGCACGGACCGAATGCCACGCTGGGGATCTTCTTCGGGTCATGTGGGGCTCGCGTCCAGGCGCCACAGCGCTTGCAGTACACCTCATGCCGCCGCCACTCAGTCAGGTGAGGGCGATGGTCGCGAAGCTCGAGCTGCTGGTAGCGGCACGCGGCTGCGTCTTGGACCTCGGGCAACGAGTGCGCGCATCCCTCGCAAACCGCGGGGAACAGGTCGACGACCTCGTTGACTCGCTCCGGCGGGAGCAACGTGCGATGCGAGCCGCGGTGCCCCTTCTGCCCACCGCGCTTGCGGCGTGACTTCTCGCGGGGCTTGCCAGGTGGACCGCCGCGCACCCCTGCTCCGGGGCCGTCGCTGGACGGCGGAAGATGCGAGTTGCGCGAGTTGCGCCCAAGCAGCTCTTTAAGCTCGGCCACCTGCTCACTCAGCTCGGCGAGCTGCTCGGCCTGCGCGGCGAGCTGCTCGGCCTGCGCGGCGATCGTCGCGTCTCGCTCGGCCACGGCGGCCTCGACGGCGGCGGCGATCCGCCCCCGCGACAACCTCATCCGTTCCGTCACCCGTCGCCACTCCAGGCTTAGATCACGCTCGGATCTGCCTGTCGACCCCCTTTCCGTACGAAAAATCGGGACGTGAACGGTTACCCGGCGCAACGTGATGTTTTACGACGTCGAAGGGGAGCGGCACACGCTCGCCGAATGGAGCAGGATCACGGGCATTGCGAAGACGACCCTGCACCATCGGGTCGTCGAGGTCGGCATGGACATGAAGGACGCGCTCAAGCTTGGTAGGGGCAAGCGGGGTCGGACGCTGGTGGAGAAGGTAGATGTTGAGCGGCCCCGGTCCGTACGGGGAAATGCTGCCTGACGTCGCCTATGCTCGATGCCGGATGAACGAACGCTGGTTCTTCTTCGGAACTCGGACCCGCCTTTTAGGGCGAAGGTGCAGCTCGTCATCGGGTACGATCTCGATGCGCATGCCCCAGCCCGTGTAGGTCCCAAGCATCTTGGCGAACTGAAGCAACGTGAGGTCCATCCCATCGACGGACACGAACACGTCGTCTGCGTTCTCCGGTCGATCTTCGATGATGCAGCGCACGATGTCCCCTCGCGTGACCAACTCGCCGCTGAGCTCGCATGGCCTGAGCTGTGGTTCGCCAACTGGGACCTCGGTTGCGACGTAGGTCAGAGAGCGCCGGAGTTCGTCCGTCGCCTCGATGCCGTCGTTCCACAATGCGAGGATGTCCGCGTCGGTCATCGTCGCGAGCTTCTCAGCGCCTATGGTGAACTGAGTGGTCGCGATGTTCGGGTCGCCGTACTCGATGATGGCGGCATCGCCATCACGGGTGATCCGAACTTCATCGGGCCCTGCGACGTGTGGACGACGGCGAGGGAAGGCCATGCACGCGGAATAAGCCGAGCTGCTGGCGCAGGCAAACCTGTCTTCGCTCGGCGCCTATACACGCGATGCGCGCGGTGGAGCCCTCGGCGCGACGACGCCCGCATCCGGCGCAGGAGGCCGAACAGGCCGAAGGGCACTCGCCAAGGACGTTCGAAACCGCCCCCTCGAGAACGCCGTGGAAAAGCCAAGAATCGCTCCTCCGTGTCAGCCGTTCTGCCGGTTGTTTGCCGGTCACCCAGTGCACTTCATGCACTCAAAGCACCTAGTGCACTCGCGATGTCCGGTAGTTCGCGATGTCCGGTAGACGGAACGCAAAAAGCCGCGCAAAACGCGGCTTTCATGGTGCCCAGAGACAGAATCGAACTGCCGACACGAGGATTTTCAGTCCTCTGCTCTACCGACTGAGCTATCTGGGCGATGTGGCCGGCCAACATAGTCGGGCCCCCATCCCTGTCAAGCTCGTCGCAGGCGCTGGGTGCGACCGCCACCGGTGAAGCTCTTGCGATTCGGGCCGCACGCGTTTACCGAACAGCAGAGCAGATCGCGAGGAGGCATCCAGCATGGAGAGCTCGAGGCGCGCACGGCCAAGCGCAGGCGATACGAAGCGGGCGCCCGCGTCTGGCATGCGGCGGGCCGCGCGTTGGCTGCTCGCCGGATTGGTGATCCCGGCCGGGTGCGGCGACGACGACCATTCGGCGGACGCGAGCGGCCCGTCCCTAGACGCATCGCTGCGCGATGGAGCCACCGCGATGGACAGCTCGATCGGCGTCCTGCCCGACGGCGGCACGGCGCTGAGTTTCTTCGTCAGCAGCGACACGAGCAAGACGGGCAATCTCGGCGGGCTGGCAGGTGCCGATGCGCGCTGTCAGCGTCTGGCGGCCGGTCGGCGCGGGCAACAAGACATGGCGCGCGTACTTGAGCGTCGAGCGCGACGAGACGAACGGCGGTGCCGCCACGAACGCGCGTGACCGCATCGGCACCGGGCCCTGGTACAACGCAAAGGGTGTGCTGCTCGCAAGCGATCTCACGTCGCTGCACGCGCGCACCGGCGACGCCGAGGTGTTCCTGGACGAGCACGGCAACGAGATCAACGGCCAGTGGATAGGCTCGCCCGCGCCGCTCGAACACGACATCTTGACGGGCTCGGACGCGCAGGGCCGACTTCTCGCGGGGAAGACGTGCGCGGATTGGACCTCGGCAGCGCCTGCGCCGGCGGTCGCGCAGGTAGGTCACAGCGACGGCCTGGGCCCGAAGCAGAGCACTGCAGGCACTTACACGTCTTGGAATTCAGCGCACGAGAGCGCGGGCTGCGACGACACCGCGCCGCGCGGCGGTGCCGGCCGCATCTACTGTTTCGCCGCCGACTGAACCACGCCCCTGCACGGGCGCAATTTGCAAGGCGCAGGCGCGAAGTGGTTAGATCAGGAGGTGGGCATGTTCGCCGCGCAAGCGCTGCAGCAAGCGCTCCTGGCCGCCGCGCGCGACGGGAGCGAACGGGCGCGCGCGGTGCGAGCCTTGCGCGGCGCGGAGGTGTTCGCGGCGACCTGGCCCACCGATCCATCGAGTCTGCGCACGCTGCTGAACTCCTCCGGAGTGCGCGCGCTCGCGCTCTTCACCGACAAGCGCCACCTCGACGAGGCGGGGCTGCGCTTCGGCTGGCTAGGCGTCGACGGACAGGTGCCGTCCACGCGCCTACACATCTCGGAGGCCATTCGCTTCGCACGCCAGCAGCAGGTCGCGCTGGTGATCGTGGACATCGCCTGCGACCACTCCCTCGAGCTCGATCAAGGCGAAATGGAGCTCGTAGCAGCAGCGCCGAGCACGCGGCCGCCCTCGTATCGCGGCGTCGATCCGGTGGTCGCGACGTCGCTCCACGGCCGCTCGGCCTCCGAAGTGAGACGAGTGAGCACCCACCCGCCCGCACAGGGCGAAGGCGCTGAAGCAGCCCAGCCGGCCAGCCTGCTCAGACCCTCCGAGGTGCAGGTGGATCGCGCGCACCATGCGGTCTCGGCCACCTTCAGCGTGGCGAGCACGGCGACCATGGCTGCGCTGCCCGCGGTGCCCTCCGAGGAGCTGGTCGATGCACTCACACAGGTGCTGCGCGACTACTGCGAGGTCGAGTGGGCGTGCCTGGTGGGCGAAGCGGAGCGCGTGCGCCAGGGCACATTGGGGATCGCGTTGCGAATCGACCCCGCATTTCGCCGGCAGCTCGCGCAAATTAGCCAAGCCGTGCGCCAGGTCGCGGCCGAGCACGGGATCGGGTGCGACGTGCTGGTGCTCGACACGCCCGAGCAGATGAAGCGGGCACGCGCGATCGGCTTGCCCTTTTATCCCTGGCGCAAACGCTAGCTAGATGAGTTTCGAACCTGGGCGCGCGCTCGCTGGGGGCGCGCTGATCGGACTGGGCGCCGCGCTGCTCTTGCTCACGAACGGCCGCATCGCGGGGGTCAGCGGCATCCTCGGCGGCGTGCTCGCACCGCGGCGCGGCGACGTGACCTGGCGCATCGCCTTCTTGCTCGCCTTG
>CAZYWR010000466.1:0-1563 GCA_964651185.1 uncultured Polyangiales bacterium | reverse complement strand
CTCCGTGATGTTCGCGCTGCAGAATGCGCCGCTCAGCGCGCCGCGCCTCGACGGCCTGGAGATCGACGCCGTCTGGGTGGACAGCGAGACCGCCAAGTTCGATCTGACCATCTCGCTGATGCCCTGGAACGGCGAGTATCGCGGCCAAATCGAGTACGCCACCGACCTGTTCGAGGCCGCGACCGTACAGACGCTGGTAGACATCTACGTCGACACCATGGCGGCGCTCGCCGCCGAGCCGAGTCGCCGCCTCGGCGAGCTCGGTTCGGCGCAGCTCGGCGCGCTGCCGACGGGGCCGAGCGGCCCGCGCGCCGCGCCCGAGACCAAGAACGAGCTCGTCGCGGCGATCCCGATCGCGCCGCGCACCGAGACCGAGTCGCTGCTCCAATTGCTCGCGAGCGAGGTGCTCGAAGGCGCCGAGCTCGGCATGCTAGACGACTTCTTTCGGCATGGCGGCAACTCGCTGCGCTCGGTGCTCCTGCTCGCGCGCGTCGCGGAGCGCTTCGACGTCCAGATCCCGATCGAGGTCTTCTTCGCCGGACCGAATCTGCAGTCCTTGGCGCAGGCCATCGAGGCGCAGCGCGAAAAGGCCCGCGCCCACGGGCGTACCCGCGGCGCGCGCTGCGTGGACATCACCAGCTCGAGCGGACCCTTGCGCCTGTTCGTCATGCACGCGCTGCAGGGCGACGTGATGGTCTACCACGCCCTTGCGCGCGAGCTGCGCGGTGTCTGCTCGGTCACCGGCGTCGCGCTCGTGGCCGACGCGCGCGCTAGCATCCCGGCGATGGCGGAGGCGTACGCGCAGCTGCTCATCGAGGCCCAACCGAGCGGCACGATCTTGCTCGGGGGCTTTTCCTTCGGCGGTCTGGTCGCGTTCGAGGTCGCGCGCGAGCTGCGCGGGCTCGGGCGCGAGGTCGAGCTCTTGCTGTTCGACGTCCACGTCGACAGCGCGGGCGTCCCGATCGAGCCGAGCGAGCGCGAGGCGGCGCGGAAAGACGCCCGAGCGCTCGCAGAACTGCTCTCACCCGAGCGCGCAGCCCAGCAGCAGCAAATTTGCGAGGCGCACCTGACCGCGCTCGAAACCTACGCGCCGGCGCCTTACGCCGGCAGTGCCACCGTGGTGCGCGCCTCGCGCGCGCGGTCCGCCGAAGATCTCGGCTGGACGCGCTACGTCGCAGGTCCGCTCGCGATCGTGCCGATCGACGCTGACCACGCGGGGCTCCTCAAGAACCCGAACGCCCTCGCAGTCGCCGACGCGGTCCGCGCCGCGCTCGCACCTCACCTGTCTCGTGCTTCGAACTCCTGAACCACCGTGAGGCTCCCGTGATCTTCGTCCTTTTGCTCGCTCAGTTCATCACGTTGCTCGGGTCGCAGATGGCTGCGTTCGCCGTGGCGTCGACGCTCTACATGTCGAGCTCGTCTGCCAGTCTGTACGCCGGTACGCTGCTCTTCTCCGCGCTCCCGCTGTTTCTGCTCAGTCCTTACGCGGGACGCTTCGTGGACCGCTTCGGCCACGTTCCAGCGCTCGTGCTCTCGCAGACGATCGGCGCGATCTCCGCGCTG
>CAZYWR010000465.1:0-7964 GCA_964651185.1 uncultured Polyangiales bacterium | reverse complement strand
GGCGTTGCCGCTCGATCCGGCGCGGCCGACGCTCGGTTTTGCGATGTACCGGCCCGGCCCGCGCCCGCCCAGGGCCCACGCGCATCCGGCGGTCTGGGCGCTCGGCATCGCCTTGATCGGCGCGGCGCTGGCGTCCGTGCTTTTGGCGCGCTCCTTCGTGCAGCCGCTCGGACAACTGGCGGCGGTCGCGCGCAAGCTCGGCGAGGGCGATTTGAAGGCGCGCGTGCAGTCCACGCGCCGCGACGAGTTCGGTCAGCTCGCGCAGGCTTTCGACGACATGGCAGACCGTCTGACCATGGTCCTGCGCTCGCAGCAAGAGCTCCTGGCCAACGTCTCGCACGAGCTGCGTACGCCGCTCGCGCGCATCCGGGTCGCCCTCGATCTGGCCGCCGAAGGAGACGCGGCCACCGCGCAGGAAGCGTTGCGCGAGATCACGGCCGACCTCGGCGAGCTCGAGCGCCTCGTGGGCGACGTGCTGCAGACCGCTCGCCTCGATCTCGCGACCGGCCGCGCTGGGGCGGCGCTGCCGTTGTTGCGCACCACGAACGTGAACCCCAGCGAGCTGATCGAGCAGATCGCACAGCGCTTCCACAGCGCCTACCCAGAGCGCCAGCTGATCTTGGCGCGCGCGCGTGAGCTCCCGGAGATCGCCGGCGATCCGGTGCTGTTGCGCCGCGCGCTCGAGAACCTGCTCGACAATGCGCGCGCCTATTCCGACGACGACGAGCCGGTGCGGCTGGTGGCCGGAAGCGAGCCCGGGCGGCTCTTGCTTTCGGTGGTGGATCGCGGCATCGGCATCGCCGAGAGCGATCTGCCGAACATCGCGAAGCCGTTCTTCCGCACGGATCGCAGCCGCGCGCGGCGCACCGGCGGCCTGGGCCTCGGGCTCTCGCTCGCGCGCCGCATCGCCGAAGCGCACGGCGGCGAGCTGCAGGTCGAGAGCGTGCTCGGCCGCGGCACGACCGCGCGCATCGTGCTGCCGAGCTCGGCCGAGGCTCCCGACGCGACGCTCGCGCAGGCCTGATCCAAGCACCCGGGGGCGGCCATCGCGCGCGCGCCTAAAAGCACGTTCGGAGTGCGCGACGGCGGCGGCGGCAGCGGCTCCTCGGGCAGACAGAAGAGCTTGTCGTCGGGCCCGTACACGCACGTGCCCTGAATTTCGCGATCGGGGAGGCGCACTCGGCACGCCGCCTCCTCGCGCTTGCCTTCGCACGCGCTGTACGCCGCGGGAGGCGGCCCGCCCGGGCCCCCGGGAGGGGCAGGTGGCGGGCCCGAGCGCACCTCGGCCGCTGCCGCGTCACCCGGCGACGCCGCTTGCGTCAGAGCCGGAGCTGCGATCGCGAGCAGCGCGCTCGCGATCGGCAAGCATCGGTGCGTCGTCGCGAACCTCCCGGCTTGGACCTTCGAATGCATGAACCCTCCTTCGCGCACGCTCGCGACGAGCCGCGCCTCGCTACGATTGGGCGGCGCCGCTCTTGCTGCAGGTTGTCCTCTTCGTGACGCAATGTGTAGACAGCCCTACCAGGCGAGCGTAAAAAGCCGCCGTGCCGAGAGCAGAGGCCGCGCGCCCGTCCATGATTCGCGCGCACACGCGCGCTTCGTTCCGCGCATACACGCGCGCTTCGACGCTTCTCCTCGCGTTCGTGCCGCTCTCGTGCGCCAAGAGCGCGCTGAAGGTATGTCCAATCTCGCTCGTGGATGGCCATGCGGACGTGCTGATGCTGCGCGACAATCCCATGCCGGACGAGTTCGAGCGCGTGGCGAGCGCCGCGTGGGTGGACGCGCGGCCCGTCTCGGCGCCGGCCGCCGCGGAGAGCGAGTGTTCGATGCATCAGGTGATCGCGCGCGCGCGTGTCGCGCCGGGCGTGCATCGCGTGGTCGTCGCGAGCGCGTATCGCGGCCACGGCATGTGGAGCGGGGCGAGCTGGCGCGCATGCCAAGAGCTCGAGCTGCGCGTCAGCGGCGCGCAGCAGGTGGTGGTACGGAGCACGCTGCGCCGGCGGATCGCGGTCGATCCGTTCGAGCGGCTCGATTTCGACCTGCGGGTCGAACCGCCGGAGGCCCGCATCGGCGTCACCTCCGAGGCTGACGATGCGACGCCCGCAGCCCGTGAGCTTTGTCGCGCGCTGCCCGGGTACGAGGAGCTCGCGCCTGCCGCGCAGCCATGATCGCGCGCTGCTCGCGCATGCCAGCGGCTGGCCCCGGCGCGCGCCACGCCGGCGCTCCTTCGACGCGAAGGTCTCAGGCTCCTTTTACGATCGCGAACGTGCGTGCGCCGCGAGCACCTCAGCGACGCACGAGGTCACCCGCTTCGTGGTTGGCACGTGAAGGAACTCGTTCGGTCCGTGGGCGTTGGAGCCCGGCCCGAGCACGCCGGTGATGCAGAACTGCGCGGCGGGAAACTTCTCGCCCAACATGGCCATGAAGGGGATCGTGCCGCCTTCGCCCATGTACAGCGCCGGCTTGCCGAAGTGGCGCTGCGATGCTTCGTCCAGCGCGCGCTCGAGCCAAGGCGCGAGCGCGGGTGCGTCCCAACCTGCGTTCGCGCTGCCGTCTTCGAAGCGGACGTGCGCACCGTAGGGTGGGTCCGCTTCGAGCGCGCCCTTCATGGCGGCGAGCGCGGCGGTCGCATCGATGCGCGGCGGAATGCGGATCGACAGCTTGAGCTTGGTCACGGGCCGCAGCACGTTGCCCGCGTCGCGCAGCGACGGCCAGCCCTCCGCGCCCGTGATCGCCAAGCCGGCACGCCAGGTGCGGTTCAGGATGAGCTCGACAGGATCGCGGCTCACCGGTTCGACCCCTGGCTGAAGCGGAAACTTGCTATAGACCTCGTCGCCGAGCGCCGCAGCCGCGCGCTCCGCCTGACGCATGCGTTCCTCGGGGATGACGGCGTGGAGCGCCGCGAGGCGGATGTGCCCGCTCTGGCTGTCTTCGAGGCGATCGAGCAGGATGCGCAGCACGCGTTCGCTCGCGGCGATCACGCCGGTGCCGTCGCCCGAGTGCACGCCCTCGCGCAGGAGCGAGACCTCGAGCGTTCCGGTCAACACGCCGCGCAGCGAGGTGGTCGACCACAGCTGCTCGTAGTTGGCGCAGCCCGAATCGAGGCAGACCACGAGCGACAGCGCCCCGATGCGCGGCGCGAGATGATCGATGTATGCCGGCAAGTCGTAGCTCCCCGACTCTTCGCAGGCCTCGATCAGCACGATGCAGCGCGCGTGTGGAAGCCCCTCGCGCGCGAGCGCGCGGATCGCCGTGAGCGAGGCGAAGAGCGCGTAGCCATCATCGCTGGCGCCGCGCCCGTAGAGCTTGTCGCCCTCGAGCACCGGGCTCCACGGGCCGAGCCCCTCGCGCCAGCCGCTCATCTCGGGCTGCTTGTCGAGATGGCCGTACAGCAGCACGGTGCCGGCATCGGTTGCGCCGCGCGCGGGCACCTCGATCACGATCACCGGGGTGCGCCGGCCGAGCCGCACGACTTCGAGCGTCGCGCCCTCAGGGAGGTTTCGCTGCGCCCAGTTCGCGCACAGCGCGACGGCGCGCTCCATGTGGCCGTGCGCCTGCCAATCGGGATCGAACAGAGGCGACTTGTTCGGGATGCGGATGTACTCGCAAAGGGCGGGTAGGATCGACGACGCGTACTGCTCGTCGACCCAGCGCACGGTCGTATCGGCCAGCGGCATGCTCGAACTGTAGAGGGGAGCGCCCGATCCGGGAACTCCCGAACGATCAAAAGCGCGCGGTGAGCGCGAGCTGGCCCAGACCCGTGGTGAGGCTGAGGGAGCGCGCAGGGACTGGCGGATCGGGGATGGCGTCCTGGGCGGCGCGCTGACACACGTCGTTCTTGATGCGCTTGAAGTCGCGGCGCCCGCGCCGCGGCACGGTCCAGAACGTAAACTCCGCGAACGCGATCGAGGTCACGAACTGGAGCGCCACGGCGAGGCGCAGCCGATCGGGCTCCGCGTGCGTGTTGCGCGCCCACACGTAGCCGGTGCTCGCGGCTGCGTACACGAAGCCGAACACGTGCGCGAGCAAGTTCGAGTTGCTCTTCTCGACGAACGCCGACTTGTCGAGCAGATCGAGGCCGCTCCGCAACTTGGCGCGGCGCTGCTCGGGCGTGGCCTCCGGCAGACGCGATAGCCGGCGATAACCGTACATGCCCGGGAGCGGCAGCACGCTCGTCTCGATCACGAACAGCGAGGCGCCGATGCCCGAAACCAGCCAAGAGTCGCGCGCGAGGCGCTTGTCCGAGGCGGCGTACTTCCACCACGCGACCACCGTGTTGAAGACGTTGAAGCCGTTCCAGCCGCTCCACCACAGGCTCGCGCCGAGGCGCTGCGCCGCGAAGCTGCTTTCGACCTGCGCGAGCTCGAGCGTCACGTCGTCGTCATTCAGCGTGTCGAGGCAGGTCTCGTCCCAGTTCCTGGCTCGGGCGATCGAAGAAGGTGAAAGCAGCGCGGCAAAGAGCCCCCACGCGAGTGCCCAGCACGGCCATGGCTTCGTCGGATATCGCACTCGCGTTGGAAGCGTAGCACCAGCGTGAGTGCGGGCCGGCCACGGAGAGCGCGGGCGTGCGTGGTAAATTCGGCCTGTGAAGTGGACGGGCATCTTGCTGTGCGTCGGGGCGTGCGTAGGCACCAGCGTCGCGCCGCCGCGCGCCGCGCTGGACGCGGATGCGCGCGAGCGCTCCGTCGAAGCGCCCGGCCCGGCGCACGAGCGCTCGCTGGAAGTGCAACGCGCGCGCGAGCCCACGCGCCGAGCACGTCAGGTGCATGAGCCCGCGCTGGCAACCGCCGGCGCGACACCGGTGGAACGGCGCGCGCACGACGTGCTGGTGCGCCACTGCGCGCAGTGCCATGCGGGCGAGCGACCGACCGCCGTACCAGAAGCGCTGGCCGCCTTCGATCTCGATCGACCTGACTGGCTCGCGCAGTTCGACGGCCGACGCCTCGAGATGGCGCTGGAGCGGCTTTCTGGCAAGCCCGAGGTCGACCAGGACGCCCTGCGTGCGCTGCGCGACCGTCAGCATCCCCGCTGAGGCTTACCTGGAGGGAGCGCGCGCGTCGTGCCGGTTGCGGCGCGCTGCGTGCCGTCCACGAACGCGATGAAGGAAAAGCGACCGCGCGGACATGATTGCGGGCACCTCAAGCTTCAGACGAGGGATCATGACCGTGAAATTGGGCCTCCCATGGCTGACGGCAATCATCATCATGAGCGCGTGCGGTTCGGACGGCAGCTCGGACGAGGACTCCGAAGGCAGCAATTCTAAGGAGACTGAGGACGCGGGCGCAGAGGACGCGGGCGCAAAAGATGCGGGGAGGGTCAGCGATGCTCGTGCGGACAGTTCTGCGGCCAGCCACAACCAAGATGCGAAGGTCACGCAAGGAGAGGACGCGGGCGAAGAGGAGCCCACGACCCCTCATGACGCCGGTCTGGTCGACGGATCTTCGGACGTGCATCCGGGCGACGCGGGGCACGTCGACGCCGCCAGCCACGACGCCGGCGCCGCGGACGCCGGCAGCACGGGTGACGGCGGCGTATGCGAGATGCTCACGTACGACAGCTTCGGGCAGACTTTTCTGTCGACTTACTGCGTCGGCTGCCATGGCCCGACTATCGCGCAAAAGAACGTGCGGCTCGATTCCTTGGCCGGCGTCACGGCAGCGAAGACGAGAGTGAAATCCGAAGTCAGCATCGGCTCGATGCCGCCGCGTGGCTCCAAGGCGCCATCGAGCCAGGAGCGCACGGAGCTCGGTGAATGGATCGACTGCGGACCGAAATAGCCGTGCACCCTGACGAAGGCACGATCGACTCGCGGTTCCAAGGGATCACGAGTCTGAAGGTCGATCGACAGACATCGGTGTGGTGACGAGGAGGCGAGCGCGGCCGCAGCGACGTCCGGCGGCGCGGCGCGTAAACCGAGCGGCTTTCTGTGGGGATTGTGGGATACGCCGCGTTGGCTGCTGCTCGGCGGTGCGCTGCGCCGCGCCGGTTTCTATTAGAACGACTTGCGCGTTTTCCCGATGCAGGTCGATCTGTACGGACAGCTCCAATTCGGATGCTCCCGCGCGGGTGGGTCGCTCGGCGTGGCCCAAGTGTGCGGGCCGCGTCGGCTGCGCCCTCGGCACGGGAACGTCGTCTCTTTCCACGACGCTCGCGGTGCTCGCGTTGGCGTGGGTGTTGAGGCGCCGCGTGCGCTGATCTCGCGGCAGGTTCGCGGCGCGCCGACCTCACGCGCCGTCAGCGATGCGCGGTGTCGGGCGCGGCGAGCGAGCGTCTTACGAGCTCGACTTCGCGGCGCCGGAACCCCTCCGGGAAGGAACGTAAGTAAGCCTCGGCCGCCACGCGCGCCTCGCCGTTGCGCCCGCGCCGCAGTAGATCGAGCACGCGTAGGTACGAGGCGTCCTCGCGTTGGCCGTCCGTACTGACATCTTCTTGGCGCTGCACGCGCGACTCGACGGCCGGTGCGGACGCTGGCGTGCGGGCTGGTGCACGACTACGGGATGGACCCGCCTGTGCAGACCCGTGCGGCCGCGCGAGATCGGAGTTGCCGAATCGGGCGCCCGCATCATGACGATCCATCGACGGGGGCTCGGGCGCAGGCGGCGCCGCCTCGTGAAGTGAGGCGCCGGCCGCGGACGGAGCCGGCGGCATTGGCTCGACAGCGTGGCTCGGCGCAGGCGCTCTCGGACCCTCCTGCGCGACTGGTCGCCACGTGCTTCCCGCCACGAGCTGCAGATCGGGCAGCCCGCGTCGTCGAAACAGCACGCGCCCCTCGCTGACGGAGATCTCGGCCGTTTTGCCGTTTTGCACCGTCACGCTGAACACCGTGCCCACGTCTTCGATCTCGCCCTCCGGCACGGCGACCACGAGCCGCTGCGCCCGACGCGCGCGCTTCACGTGCAGGTGCAGTACGCCCGCGCTGAGCTCGATGCGTTCCACGTCGCGCGCGCTCGAACGCTGCCAACGCGCATTCGCCTCCGGCACGACCGCCACGGCCGGCGTGGTCGCAGGGGTGCCCCGCGCGTAGATCGCGACAGCAAACGCGCTCGCGCAAAGCGCTAGCACGCCCGCGAGCGCAGCCCTCGTCTGGAGCGCGGGTTTCCGCCCCGTGAGCGCGCGGTTCGCCTTTTCGAGCGTCTGCTGCCGAAGCCGGCGCAGGCTCACCTCATCGATGTCGCTGGCGATCTGATGGAGCTCTGCGAACAGCTTCTGCAGCTCGTCGCGCTCCTTCTGACAGGCTCGGCAGCGGGCGAGATGTCGCTCGAACGCCGACCGGCTGCTCGCGTTGAGTCGCCCGTCGAGGGCGGCTTGGACTTCCCAGCTGCGCTCACAGCGGTCCTCGCTCATGGCTTGTCGCTCCAAGCCGCCCGCAGCTCACGGCGCGCGTGATAGAGGCGCGTCCACACGGTGCCCACGGGGATCTGCAGGATCGAGGCGACCTCGTCGCAGCTGAAGCCCTCGATGTCGGCGAGCACCACGACCGACCGTTTTGCGAGCGACAAGCGTTGCAAGCAGCGTTCGAGGTCTGACGCACTGGGTGGCTCGCTCGTGCTGGACACCCTTTTCAAGTCTGCGAGCGAGCGGAGCGCCTGGCCAAACCGGCGCAGCGCGCGCCGCCGCTCCTGCGCCACGCGTACGGCGATCGTGAAGAGCCAGGAGCGGGCTGAGCTCGAGCTCGCATCGAAGCTCGCCGCCAGGCGAACGACCCTCAGAAAGACAGTCTGGACGACGTCCTCCGCGTCCTCGCCCGCACCCAAGCGGCGCGCGAAACGCAGGAGCATGGCGGCATACGCATCGTACAGGGATCCGAGCGCGTGCACCTCGCCGCCGGCCACGCGCGCCAGGAGCGCGCCATCGTGTCGCGCGTCGTGCACTGCACGCGAGGAGCCAAGATCGGACGCGAAGTCCCGCGTAGCCCATCATCCCCACCGAACCATAGAGCGGGCTGCCGGCGAGCCGGCCGACCG
>CAZYWR010000464.1:0-11237 GCA_964651185.1 uncultured Polyangiales bacterium | reverse complement strand
CGCGCCCATCGACACCATCACGCACGTGGATGAGCTCGTGCGCGCCGCCTACGAAAAGGCCAAGGGCGCGATCATCGCGTCCGCCATCACGCGCATGATCGCGCGCGGGGCGATCGGGGCCGCGGCCGGGGTCGCGGGCGGAAGAGCCAGCAATTCGGGCGCGCTCGGCGTGCTCTTGGCGATCGGCACCCAGGCCGCGCTGGTCGCGGCCGACGTTCCCGACACGCGCTCCTGGGCCACGTTGCCCGCGCGCATCGCCATCGCGCGCGTGCGCGTTGCGCCGGGCAGTCACATCGTCACAGTGGCCGCGCAGGGCCGAATGCGGGAAGACAAGATCGAGATTCCGAAAGGCGGGTTCGCCGTGGTGAACCTGACCGAGCTCAGCCAGTAGCGGGCTGAGCGTCCGGTGCGCATATCACAGCGTATGGTGCCGCGCGCAGCCCAACAGAGTGGAGGAGACATGGCTCGCATAGCTTTTGTTTGCGCGCTCGCCCTGGGCGCCACGCTGCTGCCGAACAGCGGCCGCGCGCAGGCGCCCGGCGAGGCAGTGACCGTGGTCGACCCCTTGGACATCCCCCCCGAGCACGATCCGCTGGCGCATGCCTGGGAGCTGCCCGGCCAGCGCGGGGGCTTTTACTTGCGCGCTTCGACCAGCATCGGCGTGCACAACACGCGGCTCGGTCCGCCTGCCTGGGACTCCGACACCGGCTTCAACGCGCACGGCTTCGGCTCGGGTTACGCGCTCGATCTGGGCGGCTTCGTGCGCCCTTGGCTCGCGCTGAACGTGGATAGCAGCGTCGGCGTGCTGTGGAACGGCCACCTCGACAGCGATTACGCCGACTACCGCTCGCAGCGCGTGCGCATCCTCGCGTACGGCGTCGCGCCCGCAGCCACGTTCATCACGCCTCTCAGCTTCTACTTCATGCCGGCTTTCGGCGTGGGCTGGGCGACCTTGAAGAGCTCGGGCACGAGCGACACCACGAGCCCTGGCTTCTACATGCGCATGGTCGCGGGCAAAGACCTGTACGTGGACCAGCACGTCTCGATCGGGCTGCAGTTCGAGGTCGTGTACCTCTTGCTCCATCGTAACAACGATGACGCCACGTTGGGCGGGGCCGGCGCGGCGAGCTTCCTTTCGGATCGCGACATGCGCGTGCGTCAGTTCCTATTTGGCGTGAGCGTTGGATTCGACAGCCGCTGAGATACGCGGCTGATGCACGAGCTCGGCGCGCCGCAGCGGCGCGCGCACCTCGGGCGCGAAGCGCTCGCAGCGGCGCAGTGCTTGGTAGTGCGCGTAGCGCGCGCCGCCGCGCCGCTTGAGGGCACCGGCCAGGCGTAAGGTCTCGTAGGCGCGCACCAGCCGCAGTGTGCGCGCGCGCGCGACGCGCACGGCATCGTATTGTGCGCTGGCTTCGTCGAGCTCGCGCGTCGCCGCGGCGTGACCGCGCGCCAGCTCGGAGTCGGTCAAGAGCTGCAGGATGCGCGCGCCTTCGCGCTCGACGAGCGCCCGCGCGCGCGGCTCCCAGGCGTGCTCGAGCAGCGGCCAGCGCTCGAGCAGCGCGATGCGCAACGCGTAGAAGGCGTCGTCGCTGCCGCGTTGCGCATCCTCGAGCTGCGCGCTCGCATCGGCCAGGATCTGCTCGAGCTCGCGCAGCTTGCTGCGGGCGGCGCGCTCGTCGTCGAGCTCGAGCTCCGCGGCCAGCGCGCGCACCACCGACAGCTCTTCGCGATCGGGCTCGGCCGCGCCGCGCTCGGGCTCGTAGGGCCGCGCGTACTGGCGCAGGAAGCGCTCGGAGGTCGTGGTGGGCACATCGAACGAGCGGCTGTGGATGCGCGCCCAGGCGTGAGCTTCGGCCAGCCCGACGCGCGCGTCGCGATCCAGGTCGATCTCGGCCAAGCGATCTTCGCCGCTGCGGCCCTGTCCGCGCAGCGCGGCCAAGAAGTGGATGGCGAACGACTCCTGCTTGCGCCGGTCAGGGTTCGGATCGCAACCGCTCGATTCGTCATCCCAGGGCGCCGCGAACACGCCGCAATGGTCGGGGCTGCGCGGCCCTTTGCTCGGGTCGGCGTCGACGAACGCGAGCTCCGCGAAGCCGCCGCCGAAGCAGCTCATCACCACCCAGCGCGTGGGGCGCGGATGCTCGGCGCGATCCAAGAGCTCCGCGATGTCTTGCACGTTGAGCGCCCAGCCGCCCCAGAGCGCGAGCTCGTTTTCGCGCGGCTCGCTGCCCTGCTCGCCGTGACCGGCCGCGACCACGAGCAAGGGCTCGCGGTCGTTTTGCTCGCGCGCGGCTTGCTCGCGCGCTGCGACGCCGACCTCGAGCGCGCTGCGCAGCACCTCGACCACGTGTTCGCGCGTGGAAGGCGCGTCGATCGCGAGCGCGGCCGGCTCGTAGCGCACACGCTCGGCCCCGGCCGGCCCGAGGATGCGCGCGATCTCGAGCCCGAGCGCGCTCTCGGCTTCCGAAGCATCGCCTTCGAGCGGGTCGGTGCGCTCGATGGCGACCAGCGCGCCCGGGCCGCTGGCGAACAAGGTCATGCCACGGCCGGCGAGCAGCGAGCTCGCCAACTCGAGGTCCTGCGCGATCGAGATCTGGTTCGAGAGCGGATCGCTTCCGCCGCCGAACGCGAGCCAAGACAGGTCCTTCGGCACGCGCGGGGCGCGCTGCTCGACGCTCGCCGGCGCGAGCTTGGTCGCGCTCGGCTTGGGCTCGACCGCAGGCTCGGGCATCTTCTTCGGGCGCTCTGCGCGCGAGCACGAGGCCAGCGCGATCACACTCGCGAGGCAGACCAGCTTGAACTGCGACCGGGGCATCTCCAGCGCTCGTCGGGCATATTGGTCGGTACGCGCGGCGCGCGCGCCCATACCATAGCCGGAGCGCTGCGCGTGCGCCGCCCGACGCGCGATCGTACAAATACGCCATGCCCGAAGGCGCACGGGTGGTGATCGTGGGCGGTGGGTTCGGCGGGTTGACCGCGGTGCGCGCCTTGGCCCAGGCGCCGGTGCAGCTGACCCTGGTCGACCGACAAAACCACCATCTCTTTCAGCCGCTCTTGTACCAAGTGGCGATGGCGGGCCTGGCGCCCAGCGAGATCGCGGCGCCCATCCGCGCGCTCTTGGCCAAGCAGCGCAACGCGACCGTGCTGCTCGACGAGGTCACTGGCGTGGATCTCGCGACGCGCCGCGTGCATCTGGCCCAGGGCCGCGATCTGCCTTACGACTACTTGATCCTCGCGCCCGGCGCGCGCACGCATTACTTCGGCCACGACGCCTGGTCCGTCTTCGCGCCCGGGCTCAAGGATCTCGACGACGCGGTCGAGATCCGGCGGCGCGTGCTGTTGGCGTTCGAGGCCGCGGAGCGTGAGCCCGATCCAGCGCGGCGCTCCTCATTCTTGAGCTTCATCGTGATCGGCGGCGGTCCGACCGGCGTGGAGCTGGCGGGCGCGATCGCCGAGCTCGCGCGCTACGTGCTCGCGCGCGACTTCCGCAACGTGCGGCCCTCGGAGACACGGGTGCTGTTGCTCGAGGGCAGCGAGCGCCTGCTTGCGACCTTCGATCCCGCGCTCTCCGAAAAGGCCGTGCACCAGCTGTCGGAGCTCGGTGTGCACGTGCGCACGGGTGCGCGCGTGACCGAGATCGGGCCCGCGGGCGTCGCGCTCGCGTCGGGCGAGCTGTTGACGGCAGCGACCATCGTGTGGGCGGCGGGGGTGGCGAGCTCGCCGCTCATCGCCAAGCTGGGGATCGAGCTCGATCGCAGCGGGCGCGCGAAGGTCGAGCCCGACGGTTCGCTGCCCGGGCATCCGGAAGCGTTCGTGATCGGCGACGCGGCCTACCTGCTCGGTGCAGACGGGCAGCCTTTGCCCGGAGTCAGCCCCACGGCCATGCAGATGGGCCGGCATGCCGCCGCGCAAATCCGCGCCGAGCTGCGCGGTGAACACGCGCGGCAACCTTTTCACTATGTCGACAAGGGCAGCATGGCGACCATCGGCCGTTCGCGCGCGATAGCCCAGATCGGCGAGCTCAAGCTGAGCGGGTTCATCGCTTGGCTGGCCTGGTTGCTCGTGCACATCTGGTATCTGATCGGCTTTCGCAACCGGCTGCTGGTGATGTTCGATTGGGCCTGGTCATACTTCACCTACCGCCGCGGCGCGCGCTTGATCACGGGCGGCCGGCTCGCGCCCGGCCCGGCGCCGGCGAGCGCGGAGCCTGCCGCGTCGCGGACGCTTCGCGCGGACGGACCGGCTGAGCCTGCGCGCACCGGTGCCGCGAGCTCTCGGGGCTGAATGGCCATCGGCGCGCATCGCTCAGACGAGCGGATTTTTCGTCGGCAAGCGAGTGAAGCGCGAGAAATCTCGATCCATCGTCCAGAGCTCGCGAACCCCGTGTTGTAGGCACAACGCTGCGATGCGCGCATCGTGAACACGCGGGCCCGCCACGCGCGCGCTCCGCAGCAGCTCGGCCAACATCGACCAGTAGCCGTCGAGCTCGCCGAGCAGCGCCAGCGACGGCGCTTCGAGCCAGGTGCTCACGGCGGTGAGCGCGTCTTCGAGTGGGGTCGGCGGATCGAAGATCTTGGGGTGCGTGACGACGGCGATGAACTCGTGGATACAGGGCCATGGCACACCCCAGCGCTCGGCGCCGAGACCGGCGAGCGCTCGCTCGGCGCGTTCATGCCACGGCGAATCTTCGCGATGCGCGTGCACCAAAATGTTGGTGTCGACGCCGATCACGCCCCACGACCTTCATAAGCCAAATCGCGGATGGTGCTCCAATCGTCCCACGACAATCCGGCTTGCAGGCCACGGCCGCGAAACGTGTGCGTCTTGACCTCGCGCTTGTGTGCGCCGGGCGCTTCGCGCTCGAGCGCGTCCCGCAGTGCGCTCTCGATCACTTCCCGCAAGGTCGTGTTGCGACGCGCCGCCAGCTGTTTCGCCCGCCGCAGGATAGCGTCGGAAATCTCGATGGTCGTCTTCATATGGGTCAACCATATCATGAGATATGGTTCGCTTAAAGCGCCGTGGATGTTTCCGCCCCACGGCGGCGAGAAGCCACGCTGATCGCGCCCGAGCACTCCGCTACACAGCGAGCTTGGGCGGGATGGGGTAGAGCTCTTGCAAGATCTGGTTGCGGCGAAAACCGAGCGCCTCGCGTTGGATCAAGAGATCGCGGCGGCGCGCCTCGGCGAGGGCGCGCTGGGTGTTGAAGGCGTTGGCGAGGGCCGCAACGAGGGCTCGCCCGAAGGCGGGTCAGCGCACGGCGCCGAGCAGCGCCGCAGCCGCAAGCAGCATGGCGGTCAGCGGCAGCAGCATGCCGAGCACGGAGCCGATCGCGTGATCGCGCGCGCGCAGCTGCGTGAGCGCGAGTGCCCCGGTCAAGGGCGGGAACATGACCGTCAGCAGCCGGAGCAGCGCAACCGTACGGATCGGGTGCTGATCGAGCTGCGTAAACAGCCGGCGCAGACGCGGTCGATCCTTGAGCTCAGCGAGCGGCTGCCCGCCGAACCGGCGCACCAGCGCGAAGTTCAAGATCACGGCGAGATTGCTGGCGGCGAAGCAGAGAATCCACGCCTCGGGCAGGCGAAACAGGGCCGGTGCGGCGATGACGAAGCCGAAGCCCGGTACCTGAGCGACCACGGCAGCGATGAACACGAGCATGAACGCGAGCGGGCCCCAGGCGCCGGCCTGCGCCACGACCTCGCGCAGATGTCCGGCCGACAGCGCTGCGCTGAGCCCGAGCGCACGCGCCGCGAACGGCGCCAGCGCCAGCGCGCACAGCAAGATTCCGAGCCGCGCCTGGTGAGACAAAGCATCCTTCATGACGGCGCTGCCATCGGGGCGCAATGTTCGCGCTCGGTGCGTTCCGGTCAAGAGCCGTCACGATCGCGTCGCGAAAGGATCAATCGCGTGGCGAGTTCTTGACGGATGAATGGCGCCGGCCTAACTCGCGGGCCACGAGGAGAGTGTCCATGGCGCTCACGCGGGACAAGGAGTTCTGGTCGGCATTCACGGGCCACGCCCAGCTCACCGTGCGTGCTGCCCAGCTTCTGGTCGAGATGCTCGAGCATCCCGAGCGCCGGCAACAGCTCGTGCAGGAGGTGTCGGACCTCGAGCACGAAGGCGACAAGATCACCCACGACACCGTGCTGGCCCTGCACCAGACGTGGATCACGCCGCTCGATCGCGAGGACATCCACAGCTTGATCTCCCGCCTCGACGACGTGCTCGATTTCGTCGACGCCGCGGCCGACCGCGTCGCGCTCTACGAGATCGAGCTGGCGCGGCCGGAGGCGGTCGACCTCGCCAAGCTCTTGGCGATCTCTTGCGGCGAGCTCGAGCGCGCGACGGTGCTCCTGCAGAACATGAAAGACGCCAAGGCGCTGCTCGCGCTGTGCATGCACGTCAATCGGCAAGAGCACGACGCCGACCAGATCTTCCGCCGCGCGCTGGCGCGCCTCTTCAACGAGCGCACGGAGCCGCTCGAGCTGATGAAGTGGCGCGACATTCTGGAGGCGCTCGAGACGGCGACCGATCGCTGCGAGGACGTGGCCAACATCATCGAGGGCATCGTGCTGGAGCACGGCTGACGATGACGAGCACCGTTTGGATCATCATCAGTCTCGCGCTCCTGTTCGACTACATCAACGGCTTTCACGACGCGGCAAACTCGATCGCGACCGTGGTGTCGACGCGCGTGCTGTCGCCGCAGGCGGCCGTGGTGTGGGCGGCGTTCTTCAACTTCGTCGCGTTCTTGATCTTTCCTGCGCATGTGTCCGCCGCGATCGCCAAGGGGGTCGCCCTCGAGTCGGTCACGTACAACGTCATCCTCGCCACTTTGATCGGGGCGATCACATGGAACCTGTTGACGTGGTGGTGGGGCTTACCGTCTTCGTCATCCCACGCGTTGATGGGGGGATTCGCGGGCGCGGCGCTCTCGAACGTGCCGCATCTGTCGATCCTCGACGGCAAGGTGTTCGGCAAGACCTTGCTGTTCATCGTGGCGGCGCCGCTCATGGGGATGTTCTTCGGATACCTGCTGTTCGCGCTAGTGCGTCGCATGTTCGGGCATCTGCGCCCCGGGCGCGTCGACCGCCTGTTTCGCCGCGGACAGCTCTTGTCGGCCGCGCTCTACTCGCTCGGTCACGGCGGCAATGACGCCCAGAAGACGATGGGCATGATCACGTTGTTGCTGATCACCGCGGGCCGGCAGGAGGCGAGCGCGCATCCTGAGCCCCAGCTCTGGGTGGTGCTCTTGTGTCAGGCGGCGATGGGCCTCGGCACGCTGTCCGGTGGCTGGCGCATCGTCAAGACGATGGGCATGCGCATCACGAAACTGAAGCCAGTGGGCGGCTTCTGTGCAGAGACCGCCGGCGCCATCACGCTCGCGCTGGCGGTGTTCTTGGGCGTGCCGGTCTCGACCACGCATACGATCACAGGGGCGATCGTGGGGGTGGGCTGGTCGGAGCGCAGCCTGAGTGCGGTGCGCTGGGGCGTCGCCGGCCGCATCGTCTGGGCTTGGGTCTTCACCATCCCCGCCGCGGGTTTGGTCGCGAGCGTGAGCTACTTCTTGCTGCTGTCTTTCACCGGCACGCGCTGACAGTCTGCAGACGCGCGACGAACTGCGCCGAGTCCGTCAGACCCGAGGCAAAACGCGCCGGGAGGCGTCGCGCGCTTCATCCATGGCGCGCGCGGAACAACTCGCGTTTCTTCCGTGGCATTGTGCTTGCTGCGCTGCTGCCGTCCGTGAGAGTGAGAGACGAAGTCGTGAGGTAGCGCTATGGAGGAAATGAGTGGATTCGTGGATTCCTCTCAGGCCGCAATCTCGGGCAGCGCTGGCGTCGCTGCCCGGGAGGCCTGGTCTGCACGCCTGAGCTGGCGCGCGGCCCGCCTACGCGGCGCGGTCGTGCACGCGCTCGCCAGCGCGCGGGAGCGAGCGAGAGCGGGTGTCGACGATCTCGAGTGCCGTGCCGCCTCCGCGCGCGCCCGCATGGTCGCGCGCTTGCGACGCGAGGCGGACCCGACGCGCGAGCTCGCGCGGCCCCTGCTCGCGAGCGCTTGTGTCGCGGGCGTCGTGTTCTTGGCGTCGCGCTCGGCGGCCGCGGCTTTCGGCGCAGGCGCCTGGGCGTTCCTGGTGCTGCTGCTGCTCGCGCTGCGATCGGCGCACCGCCGCGCCGCGGCGGCGCTGCAGCGCGAGGTCCAGGAGCTCAAGGAGCTCTTGCACGTCACGCAGGCCTTGCTTCAGGTCGAGGAGCTCGACGGCGTCGAAGAAGTGCTCGATCCCCAGGACGAGCCCACGCGCGCAGGCCGCGCGCGCACGCGCGGACGCAGCGACTGGCGCCGGCGCTTCGGGCTGCACTGGCGCGGCCCGCGCTGAGTCGACTCCGCGAGCGCGCTGCGCGCGTGCGCGTGGTAAGTACGCGCATGCGCCTCTCTCCCATGCTCGGCTTGTGCGCGCTGCTCAGCGCCTGCGGCAAGCCCGCCGAGCTCACACCTCCGATTCAAGCCCCGCTGCCCGCAAACGATGTCGACCGCGAGGCGGCACCCGGCGACCGTCTACCGGCCGACACGGTGCCGGAAGCGTATCAAATCGAGCTCGAGATCGACCCGGACAAGCCCGCGTACCGCGGCACGGTCGCGATCGACGTGACGCTCGCGCGCCCGCGCCGCAGCATCTGGCTGCACGCGCGCGGGCCGCGCATCGCGAGCGCGCAGGTGGAGCGCCCGGGCGCGGAGCCGCTCACGGGCACGCTCGAGCGCGTGGGCGAGAGCGGCCTGTCCGCGCTGCGCCTGAGCCAGGCGGTCGGCCCCGGCCGCGTGCGCTTGATCTTCGCGTTCGATGCCGATTTTGGCGCGCGCCTGAGCGGCCTCTACCGCGCGGATGCGGCGGGCACGCACTACGCCTTCACGCAGTTCGAGCCGATCAGCGCGCGCGAGGCGTTCCCTTGCTTCGACGAGCCGCGCTTCAAGACGCCGTTCGCCGTGACCTTGCGCGTGCCGTCCGCGCACGTGGCGATCGCCAACACGCGCGCGCTCGACGAGCGGGAGCTGCCCGGAGGCTTGCGCGAGGTCCGCTTTGCCCCGACGGAGAAGCTGCCCACGTATCTGGTGGCCTTCGCGGTAGGGCCCTTCGACGTCGTGGCTGCGCCGGCGCTGGCCGCCAACGAGCAGCGCCCGCACGAGCTGCCGCTGCGCGGCGTGGCGGCGCGCGGGCGCGGCCCGGATCTCGGCTATGCGCTGCGCGAGACGCCGCCGCTCTTGACCTGGCTCGAGCGCTACTTCGCGATCGGCTATCCGTACGACAAGCTCGATCTGATCGCCGTGCCGGACTTCGGCGCGGGCGCGATGGAGAACGCCGGCGCGATCACGTTCCGCGACACGCTCTTGTTGGTGCGCGAGGACGCCTCCGAGCAGCAGAAGCGCTCGCTCGCGTACGTCGACGCGCACGAGCTCTCGCATCAGTGGTTCGGCAATCTCGTGACCATGCCGTGGTGGAACGACATCTGGTTGAATGAGGCGTTCGCCACCTGGATGGGCACGCGCGCCGTCGCGGCCGTGCACCCGGAATACCAGGCGGAGCTCGGCGCGCTCTCGGCGGCGCAGGGGGCGATGGAGGTCGACAGCCGCGCCGCCGCGCGCAAGATCCGCCAGCCGATCGAGAGCGATCACGACATCGAAAACGCGTTCGACGCGATCACCTACAGCAAGGGCGGGGCGGTGCTGTCGATGTTCGAGCGCTACCTGGGCGCGGAGCAGTTTCAGCGCGGGCTGCGCGCGTACATGGAGCGCTATCGCTTCGGCACCGCGACCGCGGCCGACTTGGTGCACACCTTGGCGGAGAGCTCCGGGCAAGCGGCGCTCGAGCCGGCGTTCTTCTCGTTCCTCGATCAACCGGGCGTGCCGCTCGTGCAAGTGACGCTCGATTGCGCGAGCAAGCCGCCCGCGCTCACGCTCGCGCAGTCGCGCTATCTGCCGCTTGGCTCGAGCGCGAACCCGAGCGCGACCTGGCAAATCCCCCTCTGCGTGCGCTACGGGGCGGGCGGCGCGAAAGAGCAATGCAGCTTGCTGAGCGAGGGCCAGGCGCGCGTCGCGCTCGACGCACGCGCCTGTCCCGCGTGGTTGATGCCGAACGCGGGGGCGCAGGGCTACTATCGCTGGGCGCTCTCGGACGCCGCGCGCGAGGCGCTGGTCGCGCATCGCGCCGAGCTCGCGCCGGCCGAGCAGATGTCGCTCGCCAACAACCTCGGCGCGGCGTTTCGCGCTGGTCGCCTCGAACCGGCACAGTTGCTCGCGGCGCAACGTCTCCTGGCCGGCGCGTCGAGCCGGCACGTAGTCGAGACCGCGCTCAAGACGTACGGCCTGGTGCGCGAGCTGCTCGCGGACACGAGCCTGCCCGCGTTTCGCGCCGAGGTGCAGCGCGTGCTGCGGCCACGTTATCAGAAGCTCGGGCTTTTGCCGCGCAAGGGCGCGAAGGTCGACGGCGAAGAGAAGCTGTGGCGCGCGAGCGTCGTGCGTGCGCTGTTCGGCTTGGCCGAAGATCCCGGCGTCACGCGCGAGCTCGCGCGGCTGGGCCGGCCGATCTTGGAGCGCGCGGCTGGGCCGGAAGTCGCGGCGCCGGCGCAGTCTGCACCCGCTTCGGCGGCGGCCGCGCCGGCGGGAAATGCGGCCAGCGCCGCGCCACCCGCGTCAGCGACGAGCGCCGTCAGTGCAGCAGCTACGCCGGCAGCATCAACGATGGGAAACGCGGCCAGCGCGGGCGCGCCCGCGGGCAAGGTGGGTGCGGTCGCGGCGCCGCCTGCTTCCGAGCTGCCGAGCGAGCTGATCGAGCTGGCGCTCACGGCGGCGGTGCGCGAAGGCGGGGCGCCCTCGTTCGAGCGCGCGCAGGCCGCGCTGTTCGCCACGAGCGACGGACTGATGCGCGCGCGCCTGCTGACGGCGCTTTCGTACGTGCGCGATCCCGCGCTCGGGGAGCGCGCGCTCGGACTCGCGCTCGATCCGCGCTTGCGCACCAACGAACGGCTGGTCCCGGTCTTCGCGCAGAGCTCCATGCCCGAGACGCGCGCGCGCGCATGGGCCTGGCTGCAGGCCCATTACGACGCGCTCGCGGCGCAGGTGGGTACGCACGGCGGCAACGACATCATCAGCTCGACGGGCGGCTTGTGCAGCGAGCAGCACGCGCGCGAAGTCGAGGCGTTCTTCGGGCCGAAGGCGCCGAACATCGCGGGCGGCCCGCGCGAGCTCGC
>CAZYWR010000463.1:0-9993 GCA_964651185.1 uncultured Polyangiales bacterium | reverse complement strand
GTGCTCGCCCACGCCGGCGATCCGTACGTGGGCGGAGACGACTTCGACGGGGCGCTGGCCGATCTCGTCTCCGAGCAGGTGCTGCGCCAAAGCGGCTGGGACCTGCGTGCCGATCCGATCACCTACGCGCGGCTCACGCTGGCGTGCGAGCAGGCCAAGTGCACACTGGCCACCGAGCCGCACGCGCTGCTCGAAATCGGACAGCTCGACCCCGCCGCGCCCGCCGCGGCCGCCCAGTTCGTGATCGATCGCGAGCTCTTGGAGCGCGCAGGCCGCCCGCTCATCGAGCGCACCTTCGACATCTGCGATCAGGTGCTCGAGACCGCCGGGCTCAAGCCGCGCGATATCCAGGCCGTGTTCATGGCGGGCGGCAGCACGCGCTTGTTCATGCTGCCGGCCCTGGTCAGCGAGCATTTCGGCCGTAAGCTGCGCAACGACCTGAATCCGGATCACGTGGTCGCGCTGGGCGCGAGCATCGTCGCCGCCCGCCCCGAGCTCTGGCCGCTGCTCGATCCGTCGTAGCGATCGCCGACTTTTCGGAGCCCTCCCATGGCGCACTTCAAAATCTACGGCCGCGCGGCGTTCGTGCGTGCGGCGCACGCGCAGATCGGCGACCTCGTTCACGCCGCCGCCGTGCGCACGTTGCGGCTGCCGCAGGAAAAGCGCTTTCACCGCTTCTTCCCGCTCGAGGGCTGGCAGCTCGACGCGCCGCCGGATCGCAGCGAGCATTACCTGCTCATCGAGGCGCTGATGTTCAGCGGGCGCAGCACGGCCACCAAGAAGGCGCTCGTGCGCGCGTTGATGGACGACCTCACGCGCGAGCTCGATCTCGCGCCCATCGACGTCGAGATCACGATCATCGAAGCGCCGCGCGAGAACTGGGGCATCCGCGGCCAGCACGGCGACGAGCTCGAGCTCCCCTACGACGTGGAAGTTTGAGACGCACCTCCCAGCGAAAGGGCGGCCTGACGGCGCTCCGCGCTCAGGGCGAACTGGCGTTCGAAGCGTGTACCGGCTGGCTCGTCGTGCGGGACGAATCCTCGGAACGGGGCGGTTGCCGGCGCGCGTAGCCGCCGCCGGGCCGCCCTTTCCAGCGCCGGGCGGCCTCTTCGGCCCGCCGCCGCCGCGCCGCCTTGGTGCCCGCTTCCGGTCGCGCGTCCTCGGCGTTTGTCCCGCGTGCGCCGTCGACCTGCTCGTCGTGCGTCTGCTCCGGCGCGCGCGATCCCGGCGGACAAGCGCTCGCCGCGCCGCGTGTGTCCGCGCGGGGCTCGCCAGATTCGCGCACACGCAGCGGTCCCGCCGACACGCACGACACCTCACGCTGCCCCAGCTTCGCGCCGGCGGAAGGAGCCGTGGGGGCCTCCCTGTTCGCCGCGCGGTCCGTCGAGCAGCCCGCGATGAGCGCCAGCAGCATCATGCTCCGGCTCCACTCGTTGTGGCACCTCATCTCTGTCGTCTCCTGCTCGCGCCCGAGCGCCCGCGGCGACCACGCCGCGCCTCGCTGCCTTGCAATCATGATGCTCGGCAGCTTCGCGCACACGCGTGGGCACGTGCGCTCGCATGATTCTCCTCCATATCCAGGCCAAAGCACGCACGAGCGAGCGAGAAGTCCGCTCACTGCGCCTCACGTCATTCGGAGCCTCTCCCCGCGCACAAGGAAAAATTCCGAGTCGTCCCACCGGTGCGTGGCAAGCGCAGCAAAGCGTGTCTTCCTGCCGCTCGCGGCAGCCGCTTCATTCCTCTTGCAGAGTCGCGCGGCACCGCCCGCATACTCAGTACGATCGCCAGTATCGGAGTCTGCACGATGTTCGACGCTTCGCACTTCCTCACGCGCGTGTTCCTTGGCAATGCCTATTGGCAGTGGGCCGCAGCGTCGGCCCTCGTGCTCGGCGTATTCGGCGCGAGCCTGCTGTTCCGTCGCTTTGTGCGGACGCGTTATCAGCGACTGCTCGAGACCGAACGCGTCGAGCTGATGGAGCTGCCGTTCGAGGTCGCCAGCAAGACAGCCACCCCGTTTCTGCTCACGGTCGCGCTGTTCGTGGGGGCCGGTGTGCTGCGCGTGCCGCCCGAAGCCAAGAAACTCTTGGGTGCTGGCTTTACGGTAGTCTGCTTCTGGCAGCTGGGGCTCTGGGCGTCGACCGCGGTCGTCGCATGGGTCGTTGCGCGCCGCAAGACTGCGCCCGAGGATCGGGCTACGTTCGGGACCTTAGGCATCGTCGGCTTCATTTGCCGCATGTTGGTGTGGGCGCTGATGCTGCTGCTCACGCTCGATAACCTGGGGGTCGACATCACGGCCCTGGTCGCCGGTCTCGGTGTCGGCGGCATCGCCGTCGCTCTGGCGGTGCAGAACGTGCTAGGCGACCTGTTCGCCTCGCTGTCGATCACGCTCGATCGCCCCTTCGTCATTGGCGACTTCGTAATCGTCGACGACTACATGGGAAGCGTTGAGCAGATCGGCGTCAAGAGCACGCGTCTGCGCAGCCTGGGCGGCGAGCAAATCATCCTGGCCAACACGGATCTGCTGAAGAGCCGGCTGCGCAACTACGGCCGCATGATGGAGCGGCGCGTGGTGTTCAAGCTCCGCGTCACGTACGAGACGTCCAGAAACAAGCTGCATGCGATTCCCGCGATGCTGCGCACCATCGTGGAACGCCAGGAGTGCTGCCGCTTCGACCGCAGCCACTTCGCATCTTACGGCTCCTTCGCGCTCGAGTTCGAGACTGTCTACTACGTGCTGAGCCCCGACTACAACCGCTACATGGACGTCCAACAGACCATCTACTTCGCCATCCACGAGGCCTTCGAGCGCGACGGCATCGAGTTCGCCTATCCCACGCAGAAGTTGTGGCTGCGAGAGGAGCAGCCCACGACCGCGCGCCACGCGCCCCTCCAGGACGGCCTCCCCAGCTGAGTCTGCGCGAATCGCGGCGGCGACGTTCGCCGAAGCACTCCGCGCGCGCGAGCTCGCACCTCCGCGATCTGCAGGACATCTGGCGGGGGGCTTGTGGGCACGCGCCAAATGGCTTAGAAGGTCGCGCTGGAACCACCGGAGAGGACGAGATGGACACATCCACGCACTCGCAGGTCGACAGGGGTCGGCAAGTGTCGCGCGCCGAGCTCGAAAAGACGATGCAGCTATGGCTCGACGCGAACCGTCGCGCAGAAGCGACCGGCGATTGGAAGACGACGCTCGGCGCGCATTACACGGACGACGCCGAGTACCGCTGGGATCTCGGGCCGGATGAGACCTTCGTCGCGCGCGGCGTGAACGAGATCAAAGAGGTCGCCATCGGCTATCAAATGCAGGGCTTCGAGGGCTGGACGTATCCTTACCATCGGGTCGTCCTCGACGAGGTGAAGGGCGAAGCCGTGGGCTTCTGGCGGCAGATCTCGCCTTACAAGCGGCCTGACGGCAGCTTCTACGAGGTCCCCGGGCTGTGCGGCTCTTGGTTTCGTTACGGCGGCGACTACAAGTGGTCCCATCAGCACGACTTCTTCGACCTCGGGAGCGTGATCGCCACCTTGCGCGACCTCGCCGCCGCCGGTCTCTTGCCCGAGCCGCTCAAGAAGAAGATGCAGATGCTGGCCCGCGGACACAGGATGCCCGGCCACGAGCCCAGACCCGGACGCGCGTCGGCGTTGCACAAGCTACGAGGCAACCTGGCGCTCGCGCGCATCGCGCTGCTCGGCCGCTGATCCGGTCAGCCGCTCGGCCTGCGATGTCCTTACATAGCTAGAACGGAGTTCACCATCGCAGCCAGCGTCCAATCGCACGCGTTGGACTGGTTACCGGTGAACTCGATACGAAATTCCGTGGCAGCAGCGGGGCCGGTACGGACATCGTACGGATCATTGGCGCCACCACCGTTGATATATCGGACATTGACGTTGTAAAATACGTTGGTGACAAAGGTGCAGAACGTGTCGCTCTTGTTGCCGCCGATCGCCTGATCGTTCACCGGCGAGGGAAGAAAGATGAAGTTTCCTTGATCTCCTCCGTAGACTCTGACCGCCGAACCTGCATAGATGTAGTTGACGGCGTTGTCGTTCGACGACGATTCGGGGGAGCCGGTGATAAGGTCCGTAGCGAAGGCCTGTCCCGCCCAGATGGTGTCCTGCCCGAGCCCGCCGTGGATGCTCAGAAGCGTGTTGGCAGGCAGCTGCGTGAGGGCGGGGATGCTGTAGCCGCACCATGACATGTTCCCCCCCGTATCGTGGACATAGATCACGTCGGCGCTGTCCGTCCCCGACAAGACATAAGTAGGGCTGGTAAACGGCAGCGCGGACTTGCTGCAGGTACCTGTATTGCTTCGCCGGTACACAGTCGGCGTGTTGCCCGTCGCGCTGTTCCCAAGAACGAAAGAGTCTGCGCGCGCAACCCCGCCATCGACGCACAAGACGCCCAATAAGATCGCTCCGACCAACGTGCGGAGCGCCATGTGACGACCGCCGTCGTCTCCGCAGCGGCGCGCTAGGGTCGAAACACGCGCGGTCCACGGAGCCGTGGCACACCCGAGTGTCCTCAGTTTCGTCATGGTTCCCTCTGCTTTCTGGAGATCCGGCGGCGCGGCCGTAATCGCGCCCGCGTGCGCGCGCCGGAACATCGTGGAACGAAGCTGGCCGCATCAACCCGAAGTGGGACATCCTACGAACGGACTACGCCACGACTACATGGTAGGCGTGCTTATGGCAAGACCCATTCGGCGAGCAGACGGGGTGATTCCCGCCTCACCTCGGCCGCACTGCGAAGATCCCGCAGCCTGCAGCGCCGTTGTCACATGGACGCCTTCGTTCGATCGGATGGACGCGCATCCGAGAGCGCGGCTCAAGCCAAGTCGGCGGCTGATCACGTCAGTCGCGCGAGTTTGCGCGTAAGATCGAAGAGGCGATCGTCAGCAACGGATCGTCGCTGCGGCCGGCACCGTGCGCCGGGCTTGCCGGGCACAGCTGACCGCCCTCCGGATACATACTGCGCTGGCAATCTTACTGCTTTGCGCGCACCTGCCCGCGCAAAAAAAGGGTCAGCGCCGTCGGCCTGTGACGATGTGGACGCACGCGTCCATGCGCACAGCACCGTCGCGATAATGCTCGGCGTAGCAGGTCGCGAGCGATCGGCGCGCTTCGTCGCGGGCCTCCTGCGCGCCGGCGGTAGCGAGCAGCTCGCTGAAGGAGGAAAATGCGGCCAGCGCAAACTGTGCTGCATCGTCAGGCGAAAGCCCGCCGCCGATCGGCAGCGGCCCTCGCCACTCGCGCAGCTCGAGCGCGGCAAAGCCCGCCCCAGCGAGCAATGCCAGCAGCTTGTCGGCGTCCGCGTAACGAAATGCCCCCGGCGCATCGGGGTCCGGGCGTGGTATTTCGACGAACCTAGCGACCACGTCGCGCGCGCTCGCCAGCCAAGGATTGTCCGAAGGTTGGCCCCAGACCGCGAACGCAAAACGCCCCTCGGGCGCGAGCCAGCGCACCAAGTTCGCAAACCCAGCCGGCGGGTCATCGAAGAACATCACGCCAAACCGCGAGAGCAGTCGGTCATAGGGCTGCGCCGGCGCGGCCCTCGCGATGTCCGCCACTTCGAAGGCAATCCGGTCATCTTCGACGCGCGCGCGCTGGCGGGCGAGCTCCACCAACTTTGGCGAGATGTCGAAGCCGTGGACCACGCTGCCAGCAGGGGCATGCCGCAGGATGGCCAGCGTCGTGCCGCCGCCGCCGCAGCCCACGTCCGCGATCCGCAAAGGCGCGTCGAGCTGAAGCGCGCGAATGAGCGGCTCGTCCACCGGCACGAGCGTCGATTCCATGCCCGCGAGTTGGGCGGACCACTTCTCGCCGCGGGCGCCGCTCCAATCAGGAGCTGTCGGACTGTTCGTCAAGAAATCCCTCCGTACGCGGCCGACGCGCGGACGATCCGCACGACACGCTGTTTTCGTAGCACAACGCCGGCGAGGCGGATGGGTGTAAGCTTCAGGGAAGCTGTAGACGGCGAGCCGATTGGCGTCCTTCTCCGTGACCAGGAGGTCGCGCGATCGCAGGCCGAGGCGTCCGTTCGCAGGCAACACCGAGGAAGGCCCTTCCAAGGTCCCGAGCGACGACCGCGAGCGTTCGCTCGCTTTGCGTGTGTCGTGGCCTAGATGGAGCGCCCTCCTGCGCGTACCATCCGGACGCAAACCTAGGTTGGACAATGGTCGGGAGCGGCCGCGGCCCATCGCAAAGATCCAGGAAGAAAGGCGAGACACATGACGAGGCGGAGGTCGCGCGCGGCGCGGGACGGGTGGATGACACGAGTCCCTCGCATGAGCGAGAGCGCTTCCGAGCAGCGTGAAGTCAGTCCACTCGAGCTGTTCTTCGACCTGGTCTTCGCGTTCGCCGTATCGCAGCTCTCGCACCATCTGTGGCATGACCAGTCGTGGCGCGGCGCCGTCGAGACGCTGGTACTCTTGGTCGCAGTGTTCACCGTATGGTTGCACACGAGCTGGACAGTCACGATGCTTCCGGAGCGAACCGACACTTCGAGGATGTTACTCTCTACGATGGCGCTCGGTCTGTGGATGAACGCGGCCCTGCCCTCCGCGTTCGGCAACGCACCATGGCCGTTCGTGGTCACGCTCTCGGCTATTCAGCTCGGGCGCACGCTCTGGACGATCGCGGCGGTCGAAGAGCCCGTCTTTCGCTTCCATTTTATCCGCGTACTCGTCTGGTTAATGATCGCCACTCCGTTATGGGTGACCGGCGCGCTCGCCGAACCGACGTCGCGGATGCATTGGTGGGCAGCGGCGGCCGGGATGGAAGTGGTCGGCAACTGGTTTGCACATCCTCTCCCTGGTCACCGACTCCACTCGGAAAGTCTTCCGTTCGACGCGGGCCACATGCTCGAGCGCTGTAACCTCTTCGTCCTCATCGCATTGGGCGAGGCGCTCCTCGCTGCGGGCAGTGGCATCGCGCAGCAGCCCTCGGACGGCACCACTCTCCTAACTGGCCTGTTCGCCTTCGCCGAAACCGCAGCACTCTGGGCGCTCGCGTACGGACGCGCCTACAACTTCGCGCGTGAGCACCCGGAGCGAGCGCGCAATCCCGTTCGCCTCAGTCACTATGCACTCAACGCCGTGACGGTGATGGTCGCGGGGCTGATCGTCGTCGCCGTGGTGAACCAGGACGTGCTCGCGAAGCCCACGGATCGCGGTTCGCTCATGCTTGCGTTGATGCTGGGTGGAGGTCCGATGCTCTTCCTGGTCGCACAAGCCTCGTACGTATGGACGCTGTCCGGCACTTGGCCCCGCGTGAGGATCGCCGGCGCGGCAGCGGCCTTCCTCGTTGGCCTATGCGCTCTCGTTCTACGGGCACAGATCGCGTTCGCAGCCGTGACCGCGTGCGTATCTGCGCTCGCTCTCGTGGATGGTTCCACGCGCAGGCCACTGCGGTAATGCGGTGCGCGGCCGAGAGCGAAACGGCGCAATTGGCCTGGACAGGCGAAGCTCGCGCGGGGGCTCAGGTCGCTGCGGTCACCGACGCGCTCGGCTGCGCCCGTGGCGTCGCTGCTGCTGGTTGTGTCTGAGCTTGCGGAGCGCTTGATGCCGTGGCCGTTTGCGGTCGGGCGCTGTCCTGCGGCCCGGTCCAGGCGCACACGATGCGAAACGAGATCTGCGCGCTCGCTGGGGCCGTGCTGTCGGCCCTCATCGCCTGCCAGGTATCCGCGTAACCCGTATGCGTCTTGCCGTTCGCGTCCGTGTACTGCAGGCTCGAGAAATAGACGTTGTCCGTATGCGCATACGGTGGGTTGGTCACGCTGCCGCTGGTGATGCCCGTGATCGCGCGGCAGTCTTGGCCCTTCACGTCGTGGCTGAGGTTGATCTTGACGCGCGCGAGTTGAGCACTCGACAGCCATCCGTTCGGATCGTCGAAGGTCCAACTAAGCGGCACCTGCGCGATGAAGAAATCTCCGGCAGACACGCGACTCGAATTGTGCGGCAGCTCTTGGCAGTAGATCTCACGCTCGATGAAAGGTCCGCTCGCGATCTCGTTCTGCCAACCTTGGCAGATGGGGCTCGACGGGGGCGATGAGAATACCGCTCGCGCCGTAGGCGCCGCGCCGAATCGTCCTACGTAGTCGAGCCAATAGCTCTGCGCTGGATCGTTCATCACGACCACGTTCTGCGCCGTGTCCCACGCGAAGCCCCGGTCCACGACGTCCCTCCCGCGCAGATAGAGCCAGACGTCGGCCTGGCGCGGGTAACTCGCGTGACTGCCCTGGGCGCAGTAGACGATGCAGCGCTGCGCCGTATAAGTCTCGAACAAGATGCCGCCAGCCTCGGGCGTATCCGGTCCGGGCGGATAGTACCATCCGTTGTACGGATCATCACCGGCGTGCTGGCGGTAGTAGACACCGATCAAGGTCTTCTTGTCTGCATCGACCCTCGCGACGACGTGCTCGAGGTCGCCCTCGTGCACGCCGATGCCGGGATCGAGCATGGCGAGGCCGTTGTAGGCAAAGAAGAACGCATACACCAAATCATAACCGATCACGTTCCCGTTCGCGTCGTGCCGATCGATCACGCCGCCGTAAACCGGCGGGACGTTGCCCTTGGCATACGCGTTTGCGCCCGTGCCCGATGGCTTCCAGCCAGCGTACGTCCCGCTGTCCTCTCCACCGATCACCGGCAAGACAAAGAAGTTGTCCTCGGGCACGCTCGCTCCATTGAGTGCCCCTCCGCTCGACTGACCGTCGTAAATGGTCTTATTCAGATTGGCGCTCGACGCGACGCTCGAGACGATTGCCGTGTTGTATCCGACCGTCGCTGCTTGCGCGAACCCCAGCTGCACACGCGCGAGATACCAGTCTACAGAACAAGGAAAGTATGACTCTTCCGACTGGATCCAAACGTACGGCGCAAATGTCTTGAGTAAGCCGGCGGCATCGGATGTAGAAAGTGCAGACTGAAAGCCAGGCATTCGTTGTTCCCCCGCGTTTTCGTGCACCTACCCTGCTCCCGCACACCCTCTCGGTCAAGCGCGCGCGGCGCTGGTAATGCTCGACAGAGCGCGGACCACGCATGGCGGCGAGCCGCCCAAGGCGGGTCTTCCGTGCTGCGCGCCGCGAGGCGAGTGTTACTCGACGGTACTCGACCCGTGGGAGCTTCCTCCGCTGGCGACACGCGCGTGTCGCGAGGGTGCAGGCGTCCGTCACCGAGCTCTGCCCCCATGGCGCAGACGCGCGAGCACGGAGCCCGGCAGCTTCGAAGGGCCTGTCGTGCGGCGCGGCCACGAGCCAGCGGACGTGCCATCCTCAGCTCCAGACATGACATCTCCCATCGGCCCTTCCCCTCGGCTTGCGCTCGTACTGTCTTGCCTGGCCGTGTGCTCTTCTTGCTCAAGGAGCGAAGCCGCGGAGCGAACCAGCACGCGCGGACTGGTCGTGGCTGTACAAGGCGAAGGCGATGACTTGCGTGTAGCCATTCACCACGAGCGCATCCCAGCCTTCAAGGACCGCGAAGGCCAGCGCGCGCCCATGCCATCGATGATCATGCTATTCGGCCTCGGACCAGGCCTTCACGTTTCCGAGCTCGTGCCCGGCGTCAAGCTTGCGCTCACGTTCGAGGTGCATTGGACGACCAGCCCCACGCTGGTCATCACGCACTTTCGCCGCCTGCCAGCCGACACACCGCTCGCGCTTTCGTCCGCTCACTGAGCACCACGCCCTTCCTCGCCCCCACCCGAGACGCGACGGGGAAGAGCGGCTCGCGGCGTCAAGCGATCGCGTTCCAAAACGCGTTCACGACGGGATTCGAAAGCGAGCGCTGCGCGGCGCACAGGCCGACGCGAAACTCGCCTACGCGGGGCTCGACCTCGAGCTTGCGCACGTCGTTGCTGAGCGGGCTCTTGTCCATGACCAGCTTGGGGACCACGCCTACGCCACAGCCGGTGCTGACGAGCGCGAGCAGCGCCTCGTTGCCCATGACCTCGCTGTACACGCGCGGCTTCACGCGGCGCGCGCGAAACCAGCGGTCG
>CAZYWR010000462.1:0-1908 GCA_964651185.1 uncultured Polyangiales bacterium | reverse complement strand
AACGTATACCGTGCCCGCCCTGACAGAAATGGGGAAAACCGCCGATCGTGTGTAATTGCCGCATCAAATTGCGGGAAACCGTGTTTTTGCACCGGATCAGAATCGAAAGGAAGTATGAAAAGCTCAGCGAGCCTCGCCGAGCTGATTTTGCTTTCATATCGCGGAGTGCACCAATGTCAAGCGCTCAAAATCGAGTAAGCTCATGACCTTTCTTCAACGCTCACTTCTTTTCATACCATCGGAGTATTGTTATTAGTGCGCGGGGAGCGTTACGATCTCAGAGTCTTATTACCTCCTTTTCTCCTGAGACGAGTTAGCTCCCATCACCAAGCTTCTTACTCCCGCGCGAAACAGCCGCTCCAAGAGGACGGCTGACTTGTCGCAGAGCTATCTCTCGAATCTGAATGAATCAAAACGGGAATGCGCAATGCAGACTCATACTGTCTTCAACCAGGCCACTCCGTTGGCTGATTACGACATGTTCTCCACCGATGCGGTTCTGGTCGATCTGATCAGCCGCTACGGTGCGGAATGGGCGAAAGACAAGCTTGTTTCTTTCGGTAAGTGGAACGGCAGTGCGCGAGCGATGGAGCTTGCGGAGCTGTCCAATAAGCACGGGCCTGTCCTGCACACGCACGATCGGTTCGGCCATCGCATCGACGAAGTCGAGTTCCACCCGAGCTATCACCGGCTGATGGCGCTGTCGATCGCGCACGGCGTGCCGAACTTCGCCTGGCGCCACGCCGAACGGACCGGTGCGCACGTGGCGCGCGCGGCGCTCCTGTACCTCTGCGGGCAACCCGAGCAGGGCCACCTTTGCCCGATCACGATGACCTACGCCGTGGTGCCGTCGCTGCGTCACGCGCCCGCGCTCGCGCGCGAGTGGCTCCCGCGCGTCACCTCGACGGAATACGACTCGCGCGTGCTGCCCGCCTGGGAGAAGCGGGGCAACACGATCGGGATGGGCATGACCGAGAAGCAGGGCGGCTCGGACGTACGCGCCAACAGCACCCAAGCCCATGCCGTGGGGGAGGGCCTGTACGAGCTGGTCGGCCACAAGTTCTTCTTCTCGGCGCCGATGAGCGACGCCTTCTTGGTGCTCGCGTACCTGGAAGGGGGATTGTCCTGCTTCCTGTTGCCGCGCTTCCGGCCTGATGGGACGCGCAACGCCATCCGACTCCAGCGCCTCAAGGACAAGCTCGGCGATAGGAGCAATGCATCGTCGGAGGTCGAGTTCCACGGTGCGTTCGCGTGGCTGGTGGGCGAGCCGGGGCGCGGCGTCGCGACGATCCTCGAGATGGTGTCGTTGACGCGCCAGGATTGCCTGATCGGCTCCGCGGCGATCATGCGTCAAGCGTTGGTGCAGGCCGTTCACCACGCGCGCGGCCGCAAGGCCTTTGGAAAGCTGCTGATCGCGCAGCCCCTGATGCAAAATGTGCTGGCTGATCTCGCGCTCGAAGCGGAGGCGGCGCTCGTGCTCGCCCTGCGCGTCGCGCGCGCGGTGGACGCGTCGGCGCGCGCGCCGAAGGCCGCGGCCTTTGCGCGCATCGCCACGGCGGTCGGCAAGTACTGGGTGTGCAAGCGTTGTGCGCCGTTCGTCAACGAAGCGCAGGAGTGCCTCGGGGGCGCCGGGTACGTGGAAGAGTCGATCCTGCCGCGCCTCTATCGACAAGCGCCGCTCAACTCGATCTGGGAGGGCAGTGGCAACATCCAGTGCCTGGACGTGCTGCGCGCGCTCGGCCGCGACGCCGGTGCGCGCGACGTGCTGCTCGACGAGATCGGCGAGGCGCGTGGGGGGCATCCCTTGCTCGATGCCGCCTTCGATCGACTCACGCGCGAGCTCGGCGATCCCGACCAGCTCGAGCTGCGCGCGCGCGCCGTCGTCGAGCAGCTGGCGCTGGCGCTGCA
>CAZYWR010000461.1:0-1607 GCA_964651185.1 uncultured Polyangiales bacterium | reverse complement strand
GCACGCAGCCCCTCGGCGATCGCGCGTGCGCGCGCGCGCGCCTCCGCATCGAGGTAGCGATTGCGCGACGAGAGGGCCAAGCCGTCCGCTTCGCGGACGGTGGGCATGCCGATGATATCCACAGGCAGATCGAGGTCGCGCGCCAGCCGCTCCAGCACCTTCCATTGCTGGTAGTCCTTGCGGCCGAACACGGCGAGACACGCGCCCACCGCGAGCAGGAGCTTCGTGACCACCGTGGTGACTCCGCGGAAGTGGTGCGGCCGGAACGCGCCCTCCCAGCGCCGCGTGAGCTGCTCGACCTCTACGTGCGTCTGGAAGCCGGGCGGATACATGTGCTCGGCGCTCGGTGCGTACACGAGATCGACCCCATGCGCTGCGCAGCGCGCCACGTCTTCCTCGAACGGGCGCGGGTAGCGCGCGAAGTCTTCGTGCGGCCCAAATTGCAGCGGGTTGACGAAGATGCTGACCACCCGCAAAGTCGCGCCCCGCCGCGTCGCCTCATCCACCAGCGCCAAGTGGCCGGCGTGCAGCGCGCCCATGGTCGGCACGAACCCGACGCGCCGACCGGCGTGGCGCGCGCGCTCGCAGCGCTCGAATAGCTCGCGCGGCTCGCGCACGACGGTCAGCATGGTGAAAGCGCCCGGGGCGCGCGAAAGATCATCGCGGGCGGCCTAGTGCGTGGGGCCGTAGCCAGCCGGCACCGACAAGGGAACAGCCCCAGCGGCCGGCTCGCGCTGGACGTTGCCGAACGTGTATTCGGCGCTCGGGAACGCACCGCTTTTGACCTCGTCGCAGTAGCGCTGCACCGCGGTGCGTCCTTCGGCGTAGAATTCGGCGTAGCGCTTCACGAACTTGGGTCGCAAGTGCGGGGTCAGCCCGAGCAGGTCGTAGCAGACCAAAACCTGACCATCGCAGCTCGCGCCGGCGCCGATGCCGATCGTGGGAATGTCGATGCTGGCCGTGATGCGCGCTGCGAGGTCCGACGGGATGCCTTCGAGCACGATGGCGAAGGCGCCGGCTTCGGCGACCGCCAGCGCGTCTTCGAACACGCGCTCGGCGGCGGCCACGGTCTTGCCCTGCACGCGAAAGCCGCCCATGGCGTGCACGCTCTGCGGCAACAGACCCACGTGACCCACGACTGGGATGCCGTACGAGACCAGCGTGCGGATGGTATCGGCCGCCTCGCTCCCGCCTTCGAGCTTGACCGCTTGGGCTCCCCCCTCGCGCAGGAAGCGCGCCGCGTTCTGCAGCGCCTGTTCGCTCGAGGGCTGCCAGCTCATGAATGGCATGTCGCCCACCACGAGCGCCCGGCGTGCCCCGCGCGCGACGGCTCGACAGTGATAGACCATCTCGTCAATGGTCACCGGCAAGGTCGATTCGAGGCCCTGCACGACCATCCCCAACGAATCGCCGACCAGCAGCATGTCGGCGCCGCCTTCGTCGATCATCTGGGCGAAGGTCGCGTCGTAGGCGGTCACCATCGCGATCCGCTCGCCCTGACCCTTCATGTTGCGAATCGCCGGCACGGTAAGGCGGCGCGCGGGCGCTGCACTCTTCGCTTCGTCTGCCATGGATTTTGGTCACTTCCGTCGCGGCCGGGTCCATCC
>CAZYWR010000460.1:0-10369 GCA_964651185.1 uncultured Polyangiales bacterium | reverse complement strand
TGCGACACGTCATTCGGCTCGAGGTTGTCGATCGAAATCTGCAAAAACGAGAGCTCGGCGCGATTGAGCCGCTCGATCCAGGTGCGCGTGACCGGGTAGCCGTTGGTGATCGTCGTGACCACGAGCCCGCGGCTCACCGCATAGGCGATGAGCGCATCGAGCTCGGGGTGCAGGAGCGGCTCGCCGCCCGTGAACGTCAGGACGATGGTGCCGAGCGCCGCGACGTGGTCGATCTGACGCTTCAGCCGCTCGACCGGCAAGGGATCGGAGACGTCGTCGTACTCGTTGCAGTAGCCACAGCTCAGGTTGCAGCGACGGGTCACCACCATTTGCACGAGGACGGGCGCGGTCGGCTCGAACAGCATGCGTACGCCGCGCGCGAGCGCGGTGGGGAGGCGGGGCGGAAGAAACACGGAGCAACCTCGGGTCGAAAGCGCGCGCGGGCGCGCGCGAGCGAATGTTTCGTCTTGAGAGGGCCGCACCTTACCCCCCCGATGCGCGCTGCCGCAAGCATCGATTATCCTTGGGGGGCGAGACTTCAGGCTTCGGCGCTCCACCGCCGCGATCTCGCGGCTTGCGAGCGCAGAATCGGCGGACGTGCGCGCGTATCCCGAGTAGGCTCACCGCATGTATAGCGGGATCACGCGCGGTGTCTTTCCAGTCGTGGAGCTCGCAGCGCGCGCCGGCGTGACCCGCTTCAGCGTCGAGCTCTCGCCGGAGCTCGCGCGCGATCTCGCGCTCGGGGCGAGCGTCGCGATCGACGGCGTGTGCCTGACGGTGGTCGCGTTCGAGGGACCTCGTGTGAGCTTCGAGGCCATCGCGGAGACGCTCGGTCGCACCACGCTCGGAGAGCTCCACGAGGGGCGGCTGGTCAGCGTCGAGCGCTCGGTGCGCGTGGGAGACGAGCTCGGCGGCCACGATGTGTTTGGACATGTGATCGGCACGGGCACCGTGGTCGCGCGCCGCTCCTTGGGCGAGCAGCTCGACCTGACCGTCGCGGTGCCGCCTTCCTGGATGAAATACATCTTGTCCAAAGGCTTCGTGGCGCTCGACGGCTCGAGCCTGACCGTCGGCGACGTCTACCCCGACGCCCGTTTCGATGTGCACCTCATCCCTGAGACCCTGCGCCTTACGAACTTCGCCCGCAAAGAGGTGGGTGCGCGCGTCAACGTGGAGCTCGACCCGCGCACCGTCGCGATCGTCGACACGGTCGAGCGCGTGCTGGCCAGCAGGCTCTAACTGCCCGGTGCCGATGCACCGCCGCTGTCGCCCCGAAGGCTCGACAGGGCCACGCACTTGTCCCGGCGTTCGACAGTCGTCGGGCGCACAGCGCGCCTCGCGCAGCGAACGCGTGAAGCCCGCGACTCGGGTGTGCGATGGTGGAGGATAAGGTGTGCCGGACAGGCCTCGCTGACCGCGCGCGAAAGGGCCGCGCACGCGGCGGCCACCTCGCGTCCGTCGGACGCCGCCGGTTCGGATTTCTGTGCCTCGCCGGATTGCTTCCGGAGCCGCGCACCATAAGCTCGTCAACCTGCATTCATCCATATGTCGAACGAACGCATTCGGGACATCCTCCGCCAGTACGGTCGCCTCTCCGTAGACATCGACGGCCTCTCCGACGAGGCGGATCTCTACGCGGCCGGCCTCACCTCTCACACGACCGTCAGCGTGATGGTCGCGCTCGAAGATCATTTCGGGGTCGAGTTCCCGGAGCGTATGCTCCGGCGGCGCTCGTTCGAGAGCGTCGCTTCGATCTCTGCGGCGATCGCAGAGTTGACCAGCTAGGCCCGCGCAAAGGTTCGAGATGCCCGCTAGCGATTCTTATCAAGTGCGCCCGGAGCTCCTCGCTCGCGCGCAACGTGTCGCCGAAATCGCGGCCACCCATGCAGACGACGTCGATCGCAAAGCGCGCTTCCCGCTCGAGGCGCTCGAGGCGCTCCGGCGCGAGCGCTTGCTCGGGGTGGCGCTTCCCGTGGAGCTGGGCGGCGAGGTCGCGAGCTTGGTCGAGCTCGCCCGAATCTGCGACGTGCTCGGGCGTAGCTGCGCGACCACCTCGATGGTGTACGCGATGCATCAGATCCAGCTGCTCTGCATCCTGCGGCACGTGCAGCCCAAGGACGCGCTCTGGGGCTATCTCGCCGACTGCGGCGAGCGCCAGCGGCTGATCGCCTCGGCCACGAGCGAGCTCGGCGTGGGTGGCGACATCCGCACGAGCCGTTGCGCCATCGTGGAAGGGCCCGGCGAGTTCACGCTCGAGAAACAGGCTTCGGTGATCTCGTACGGCGACGCGGCCGACGACATCTTGGCCACCGCGCGGCGCGCCCCCGACGCGCCGCCGAGCGACCAGGTGCTGGTCCTGCTCCGGCGCGGCGAATTCACGCTCGAGCGCGTCGGCAACTGGGACACGCTCGGCATGCGCGGCACCTGCAGCTACGGCTACGTGCTGCGCGCGAAGTCGCCGCTCGGCCACAAGGTCCCGGCGCCTTTCGCCGACATCTCCGCGCAGACCATGCATCCGGTCTCGCACGTGCTCTGGGCGCACGTCTGGCTCGGCCTCGCGACCTCCGCGGTCTCGCTTGCGCGGAAGTACGTGCGCACGGAAGCGCGCAAGAACCCCGGCGTGGTGCCGCCCAACGCGCTGCGCGCGGCCGAGCTCGTGAACCGCCTGCACACCATGCGCGGCGGGGCGCGCGAGGCGATCGATGAATTTATCGAGCGCGATGGCGATGCGGACGCGCTCACCTCGCTCGGCTTTCAGATCCGCATGAACAACGTCAAGATCGCCGCGGCCGAGCAGGTCGTGCCGATCGTGCAGGGCGCGCTCGCCATTTGCGGGATCAGCGCCTATCGCAACGACACGCCTTACTCGCTGGGGCGCCACCTGCGCGATGCCTACGGCGCGATGGTGATGATCCTGAACGACCGCCTGTACGGCACCAACGCCTCGCTCTTGCTCGTGAGCAAGGAGGATTGAGCGGATGAGCACCGAAGCCCAACAACGCTTTCTCGACGAGCTGATCGCCCACGGGCTCTTGATCGATTGCGGCGTGCCCGGCTACTACGGCCGCAACGCGGTGTTCGAGGACCTGATCGAGGCCTACCAGGGATACATCACGCGCATGGGCGCGCACGACAATCCGACGGTGGTGCGCTTTCCGCCGGTGTTCGGCCGCAAGCACTTCGAGCAGAGCGGCTACCTCAAGAACATGCCGCAACTCGCGGGCACGATTCACAGCTTCGAGGGCGATCAGAAAGAACACGTCGCGCTCATCCAGGACCTCGAGGCCGGACGCGATTGGTCGCACCACCAGCGCATGACGGACATCGTGCTCACGCCGGCGGCTTGCTATCCGCTCTATCCGACGCTGCGCGGCGATCTGCCCCCCGAGGGCAAGCTGGTCGACGTCGCGTCGTACTGCTTCCGTCACGAGCCGTCGGTCGATCCCGCGCGCATGCAGATGTTCCGCATGCGCGAGTACGTGCGCATCGGCAAGCCCGCCGACGTGGTGGAGTGGCGCTCGGGCTGGATCGAGCGCGGGACGGAGGCGCTCTCGGCGCTCGGGCTCGATGTGCACATTGCGCTCGCCAACGATCCGTTCTTCGGACGCACCGGCCGCATGCTCGCGGCCAACCAGCGCGAGCAAGAGCTCAAGTACGAATTGGTGGTGCCGATCACGTCGGAGGAGCATCCGACCGCGGTGCTCTCGTTCAACTACCACCAGGATCTGTTCGGAGGCTTGTACGGCATCCGGATCGAGGGCGAGACGGCGCACACCGGCTGCCTCGGCTTTGGGGTGGAGCGTCCTGTGCTCGCGTTGCTGAAGACGCACGGCCTAGATCCGCGGGCCTGGCCCACGAACGTGCGCGCGAAGCTCTGGCCGTAGCGAAGCGAGGCCACCTCGCTCCCACGCGCGAGCCCGCGTTCGCATGCCGCTCTATCCTTGAATCGGAGCGGTCGGGCGCGACATCGGGGAAAAGCGCGCAACTGTGCGCTGACATCTTCTTACGAAGTGTGCGCTTTACACCTTCGCGATAGCTTTGCGCCGTACAACTGCCGTCGGCAAACAGAGGCGTAAGCTTGTGCCTCGGTTTCGGTTTGCGCCGTGATACGTTGGAGCCGCGGTGCGGGAAGGCGTCCTGCGCTTACCTAATCGCGGAGTCCGTAGCCGTGCGCCACGAGGGACTTGAGTAGGTGAGCTGGTGAACGCTGAAGAACGCGAGCTGGTCCTGGCTCTCGGGCGTGGGACCGTGCCGGCAGAGGCGCTCGAAGATCCGATCCCGCGGCTTTTGCGTACGGCGCGCGCGCACCCCGGCCATGCGGCCGTCGTATTTGATGGGGCCAGCATCAGCTACGAAGTGCTGGTGCGCCGCGCCGGACAACTCGCGGGCCGGCTGCGCGAGCTCGGCGTGCGACGAGGCTCGCGGGTCGGCATCTGCATGGTGCGCGGGCCGGACGAGCTGTTGTGCATGTTGGCGACCTGGGCGGCGGGGGGCGCCTACGTGCCGCTCGATCCCACGCACCCGCCGGACCGCACTCGTTTGATCCTCGAGGATGCCGCGCCCGACGTGCTGATCTCGGAGAGCGCGTTGCTGCCCGAGCTCAGCGTGCCCGATACGGTCGCGGCGCTCTGTCTCGATCGCGAACGCGAAGCGCTGGCGCGGCGTGAGCCGCTGTTCGAGGCCGAGCCCGATCCCGAGCAGCTCGCCTACGTGCTGTTCACATCCGGCTCGACCGGCCGGCCGAAGGGCGTGGCGGTGCCGCGCCGTGCGATCGCCAACTTTCTGCGCTCCATGGCGCATACGCCGGGCATGACCGCGCGCGATCGCCTGCTCGCGCTGACCACGATCACGTTCGACATCTCCGGGCTCGAGTTGCACCTCCCGCTGTGGGTCGGGGGGACCGTGCACATCGGCGACCGCGAAACAGCGCTCGACGCGCAGCGCATTCGCCGGCTCTTGGAGACCGAGCCGATCACCATCATGCAGGCGACGCCCACGACCTGGCGTCTGTTGCTCGAGGCGGGCTTCCAGGGCGGACCGCGCAGACTGCGCATGTTGTGCGGCGGCGAAGCCATCAGCCCTGAGCTTGCGCGCCGGCTGAGCGCCGTCGGCGAGCTCTGGAACATGTACGGCCCGACGGAAACCACGGTGTGGTCCACGATCAAACGGATCGAGCCCGCGGACGAGCGCGTCACCATCGGCCGCCCGATCGACAACACGCAGGTGTACGTGCTCGACGAACAGGGCGGGCTCATGCCGCTGGGCGAGGTCGGCGAGCTTTGCATCGGCGGGCTCGGCGTCGCGCAGGGCTACCTCGGCCGCCCGGAGTTGACGGCGAGCAAGTTCGTGGCGAACCGCTTCGGGCCGGAGGGAGACATCATCTATCGCACGGGTGATCTCGCGCGGCTCTTGGCGAATGGCGAGCTCGAGTGCCTCGGGCGCATCGACCATCAAATCAAGCTGCGCGGCTTCCGCATCGAGCTCGGCGAAATCGAGTCTGCCATCCGCGGTGTCGAGGGCGTGCGCGAAGCGGTCGTGACCGCGCCGCTCGGCCGCCAGGGGGAGCCGCGCCTGGTGGCCTACTACGTGGGTTCCGCCGAGGAGCCGCAGATCCGCGAGCAGGTGCGGGCCAAGCTCCCTATCTACATGCACCCGAGCGCCTACGTCGCGATCAGCGAGTTCCCGCTCAACACGAACGGGAAGATCGATCGCAAGCGCTTGCCGGTGCCCGACGAGGAGCCGTCGGCGGCGAGCCTGACGGGCGCGGAGGCGATCACCGACGCCGAAGCCAAGATGGCGGCGCTGTTCGAGGAAGTGCTGGCCCTGCCGCAGGTGCCCGTGGATCGAGACTTCTTCGAGCTCGGCGGCAACTCCGTCAAGGTGATGCAACTGCGCCGCCGGGTGCAGGAGACGTTCGGCGTCGAGCCGTCCCTCAATGCCATGTTCGATCGTCCGACCGTGCAGCGGCTGGTCGCGGGCTTGACGCCGGAGCTCGACCCGCTTGCGCCGGCGTTCGTGCCGTTGCGGCGGGGCCGGCTCGCTGGGCCGCCGCTCTTGTGCATCTTCGGGGTCGCGATCTATCGGCCCTTGGCCGACGCGCTGGAGACGGAGCGCCCGGTGTACGGGCTCCACATCCCGATGCGCGTGGGAGCTTGTGCCGGCGTGCCCTCTGTCGAAGAAATCGCGGCGCGCTACGTGGAGCTCATTTGCGAGAACGTGCCGGAGGGCCCTTACCACTTGGCGGGCCTCTGCTTTGGTGGCCTGGTGGCCTACGAAATCGCGCGCCAGCTGGTCGCGCGTGGCAGCGAGGTGCGCACTCTCGGGATCATGGACGCCACGCTGCCGCGCGGCGCGCGGCTCGATCTGCTGAACGCGGCGCGCGCGCTGGTCGCGAAATTCAAGAGCGGCGGGCGCCCCGCGCCCGATCGCCTCTACGAGCAGCTGAGCCTCGTGGCCTCGCAGCTACCTGCGTTCTCGCGCTGGCGGGCGCGCCTTCGACCGGAGCTGATGCTGCCTGAGGGAGACCTCGACGTGGTGAGTCCCGCGGCGCAAGAGATCGTGCGCGCGTACGACGCGAAGGGCCCGAAGCTGCGCGGCGCGGCGTTGCTGTTCCGCGCGCGCGAGCGGCTCGAGCCCTCGTGGCAGCAGGCGGCGTGGGACCTCGGCTGGTCGCAGCTCGCGGACAAGGTAGACGTGCACGTGGTGAGCGGCTCGCATCTCGAGATCCTGAAGCCGCCGAACGTCGGCGCGATCGCGAAGGTGCTGAGCCGCTCTCTGGCCAGCTAAACGATCGCTGGGCGATCGTGGCACGAGCGGGATCCGCCACGTCTCGGGCGGCGCTTGCGCCGGCGACCCCACTTTGGCTCAGGCGAAATGGGAGTTCCCGAATCCGAGAACTCTGAGCCAGATCGATCAGTGTACGTACGACCAGTCTACCGCGGGCACGACCTCGAGGTGCACGTGGTTTTGATGGTCGCGATCATGATGGGGGGTGATCACGACTTGAAAGAGGTCGCGCTCCACCGCTCGGCATACGACTTGGCGCAGGATGCGCCCCGACTCGCTCTCGCTGCGCCGTACGGGGCAGGGCGAGCCGCCGCGTTCGCGCTCGTCCCAGTCTTCGTCCACTTGGAGCACGCGCCCGTCGCGCAGGTAAAAGCGCGCGGCGTCGATGGCCATGGCGTGCGCGTGCCCGCTGACCTTGCCCGTGCGGCGCACGTGCGCGCCCGGGCGGAACGTCGAGAAGTGCTCGAGCCGCACCACGCCCGCGTCGCGCAGGATGGGCGCCCAGGCCAAGAGCGCCACGGCCAGCCGGCAATCGACGGTGCCGTTCTTGGCCATCCCGTTGGACGGCTCGAACTCCACGCCCAACAACTTCGAACGCAGCTCGAGCGGCTGTGCGATCGCGGGGGCCTCTTGCCGCGGCAGCGGATCGAAGCGGACCGAGGCATCGCGCAGCACGCGCCGGCAATCGCGCGCAGGTAGATCGGCGATAGCGCGCGCGCTCGGAAGGTGGGTGCGTCCCACTTGGATGGGCCGGCGCTCTGGCTGTACGCCCGCGCGCCGCTCGTCGGCCAAGCTCGCTCGGCGCGACGGCATCATGGCGTGTGCGGCTTGCGGGCAGCAGCCCGCGAGCAGCTTGGCCGCGAGCAAGAGCGGAGCGAACGCCGGTCGCAGCGCGCGCCCGCGCCCAAGACCATTCGGTGCACGAGCCATACCTCGCATGTAGGCATGAAGCCGACGGACGCGCACGTCGTCAACATCTTGCTGGGGAGGCCCGAGCGCCACCGCGCCCGAGGAAAAAGAAGGCGCGGGACGCCTCGGGCGCCCGAACCCTAGAGCGCCGAATCGCTTGATTCCTAAGGTTTCCGGCGCCTTTTGCCGCCAGCACGAGCTCGTGCTCGGTCCGACCTAGGGGTCGAACCTGCGCGCGGACTCGCGCTGGCGACGAATGCTTGGAAATCTCTACGGACTCAAGCGATTCGGCGCTCTAGCCGCTCGAGCTGGGCGCGCGGAAGGCGAGCGTCACGGCGCCGATGCCGAGCTCCGCTGCCGGTCCGTTCAGCAGCTCGACGACACGTTCGGGCGAGGTGGCGCGGTCGGCAGCGAGCGCTTGTTGCAGGACGCGCAGCGAGGGCTCCGCGCTGGCCGAGAGGGAGGCTGCGAACACGAGCTCGTCTGCTTCGAGCGGCTCCGCCGACCAGTGGGTGGCACCTCGCAGCAGGCCGTCGCTCGAATCTTCCCGCGAACCGAGCCGGCGCAGCGTCTTCCCATGAGCCCCGTAAGCCCGCAGCGGACCCGCGCCGAGGACGTGCAGCACCGATCCTTCCAGCGCGAGCGCCAAGAGCCCGACGTCTGGAAGGCGGCGTTCGATCAGCGCTTCGACGCGCGCGCGCAGCGACGCCTGCGCCGCGCGCAAGCCCTGGTGGAGCTGGGTCGAGGCGCGGCCGTCGTGGGGCCGCCCGTAGCCCTCCATGAAACCGGTCAGCGTGTGCGCGAGCAGGTCGGCCCACAGACGCGGCGGCCCAAGCGCCATCGCGATTACCCAGGCCCGATCCAGCTCGAGTTCGTGGACTTCGTGCTGACGCAAGGCCGCGCTGCCGACCTGCGCGCGCTCGACCGCGAACACAGCCACTCGCGCGCTGGCCATCGTCAGGCTTCGCCGCGGGCGCGCCGCGTGCCTTCGTCACTCATTCTTCGAGACCACGAACTGCACGCGATAGCCGGGGATCTCGGTGAGCTCCGCGATGGCTCGCCCAGACTGCGCGGACGCCGACAGGTAGTCCCAGCGCGTCTGCACGGCCTGACCTTGGATTCCGCGGTGCGTGCTCGAGGGCACCTCGAGCCCGAGCGCGACGTCGGAGGCCGAAAAGCCATCCGGGATCTTGTTGAGCGGAATGGATACGCGGACGGGGCTCTGCACCGCGAACGCCGGCGCGATCTCCAAGGTCGGTCCGACCGGCCGCTCGTACTCCTCGTTGGAGAAGGCGGTCGTGCGCGCCCCTTCGGAGAGCGTGACCTCCACCGCCTCGGACAAGGCACCCGCGGGAATCTCGAGCCGGGCGCCGTTGTCTAGCTCCAGGGTTCCGCCTTTGCGGCCCACGGCGACGATCAACTTCTGCGCGCCGCGCTTGTGCACCTCCGGCGGGTCTTCGTCGCCGCTCGCGACCGGCGTGGGCGGCGGTGTGTAATAGGTCGGCGCGGGTGCGCGCCCGCCGCACGCCGACAACAGTGCCAACCCAGCCATCCAATGTAGTAAGTGATTCATTGAGCAAGCTCCGGAGCGAACCACCGCTGCGGAGGCTCACCGCGCGGGCTCGCGCCGGGGCACGCCCCTTCTCACGGGGAAAAGGTCGGCGTCCCGCACGTGAGCCCTGCCGTGTCCTCCGTGGCTCAGCAATATGTCAGTCTGGCGGGCTGCACAAGCTTCGCGTGCGGGTCTGGCGTGCGCTTCGCTGCGATGTAACGCTGTCGGCTCAACCTATGTCCACGATCGGCAGGCTTCGACGGATCTCTTCGCCCCGCAGCGCGCCGCGGCTACGTGCGGGCTTCGCGCGCGCCCGCGAGCTGACCCCGTGGACCTTGCGCGGCGCCTTCGTCGCCGGCCTTTCGGCCCTGGCGCTCTGGTTTTACGGGTTCGGGGCCCTGGACGCCGTCTGGTACGTGACGGGGCTCGGGCTTCTGGCGCTTTCCCTGCTCAGCTTGCTCGCGGTCTCCGCGGCCGCGCTGCGCATGAAGCTCTGGCTCCTGCAGAGCGCGAAGGACGGACGGCTCCCGGCCGCGCGCTCGACTGAAACGGAGCGGGCGATCGCGACGGGCTTCGAGGTTCCGAGCCTGCGCTTCTGGCTGTTCGTGGACGTGCAGCTCCAGGTGCGCGCACCGGCCGGGGTCGCGGTGGAGGAGCAGCGCGCCGGCGCCCGCCTGTGCGAGCAGGCGCGTTTTGGCGATCACGGCGAGGTGCGTCAGATCGCGCGCACCGTCGTGGTGCGCGACGTGTTCGGGCTGACGAGCTTGGGCCTGCGTCAGGCGAGCGCCGCCGAGATCGATGTCTCGCCGCACGCTGGCGCGCTGCGCTCGTTGCCGCTTTTGCGCTCGCTCTCGGGCGGTGACGACGTTCCCCACCCGATGGGCCTCGAGCAGGGCGATCGGCTCGAGCTGCGGCGCTATGCGCCCGGCGATCCAGCGCGCTTCATTCACTGGAAGGTCTACGCCCGCACACAGAAGCTCGTGGTGCGCATGCCCGAGCGAGCGCTGGCGCGCGCGGAGCGGGTGGCCGCTTACTTGGTCGCGGGTCCGGGCGACGCCGCCAGCGCTGCGGCCGCGCGCGTGGCGCTCGAAGAGGGGGCGCTGGGCGCCGACTTCCGCTTCT
>CAZYWR010000459.1:0-3690 GCA_964651185.1 uncultured Polyangiales bacterium | reverse complement strand
GACCGGGCCGGGCCGGCCGCTCTTCGCGATATGGACGGCGCGCTCCAGCTCGCACCGGAGCTCGCGCACGCGCAGCCCCGCGAGGTCTTGGAGCAGGCGTTGAGCACGTTCGCGATGTACCACACGAACCCCGTGATGGAGCGCCGCGCGCAGCGCTTCCACGTCGGCGATGCGAATCTGCTCTTTTACTATCAGAACCGGCTGTCCGGATCGGGGCTCAGCCAGGAAGCGCCCGCGGGTGGCTCGCGCGAGGGCGGTCGGCCATGAGCGCGGACCTGCCGATCGCGGTGCTCGGAGCGGGCAACTGGGGCACGACGCTCGCGCAGCTCGCGGCATCGAATGGGCACGCCGTGCGGCTGTTCGTGCCCGATCCCGCCGAGCGCGATGAGATCAATGAACTACGTCGCGGAAAGCGCTCGCCGCCGGGCTTGTCGCTCGCGCAGGGCGTGCGCGCCGTGAGCGACCTCGGCGAAGCGATCGACGCGACGGAGCTCGTGTTCATGGTCGTCCCGTCGCAGGCGTTTCGCGGGTTGTGTCGCGCCTTGGGCGACGTGCTCGCGCCCGAGCAGGTGATCGTACACGGCACGAAAGGCCTCGAGATAGGCTCGCACAAGCGCATGAGTGAGATCCTGCTCGAAGAGACCTGCGCCCGTCAGATCGGCGTGCTCGCCGGGCCCAACATCGCGGCGGAGATCGCGCAAGGCAAGCCCGCCGGCACCGTCATCGCGTCGCCTTTTCCGCGCGCCATGGAGCTCGTCCGGCGCGCGCTCACGTGCGCGCGCATGCTGGTGTTCGGCAGCGGTGACGTGCCCGGCGTCGAGCTGTGCGGCGCGCTGAAGAACGTGGTCGCGATCGCGGCCGGCATGGCCGACGAGCTCGCCGTCGGCGACAACGCCAAAGCCTTGCTGATGACGCGCGGGATGGCCGAGCTGATGCGGCTCGCAGGCGCGCTCGGCGCCGAACCGATGACCTTGGCCGGCCTCGCCGGGATAGGCGACCTGATCGTCACCTGCAACAGCACGTTGTCGCGAAATCACCGCGTCGGGGTCGCGCTCGCCCGCGGGGAAAAGCTCATCGACGCGGTTGCGCGGCTCGGCATGGTCGCCGAAGGCGTGTACGCCTCCCGCTCCGCGTGTGCGCTCGCGCGGGCCCACGCGCTCGAGCTACCGCTCTTCGAGCGCATCGACCGCGTGCTGCATGAAGGCCTCGAGCCACGCGCCGCGCTGGAGGAGCTCATGAGCTTGCGCGCGGGCCGCGATGTGGCGCCCGCAGCGCGCCCGCGGCTTCATCGTCGCTGAGCCCGGCGGGAACTGCGCTGCCCGGTCCTCCCGCTTAATCCTGCCGGCTGCGCCGCTGGATCTCCAGCGCCGTGGCCCGCGACTCACTGGTAATGCGCAGCACGTACAGGCCGCCCTGGCGGTCCACGCGGATCGACGCGCCCTGCACGCACAGCGGCGAGCGCTCATCGCTCTCTTGCTTGCAGTTCGCGGCCAAGTTGTACAGGTCTGCCATGGTCATGCCGCGCGGAGGTCGGACCCAGAGCGCGACTCCGAGCGGGAGGCGGGCCCACGGACGCGCTTGCCAGCGGTCGAGCTCCTTGGTCCTGACGACGGCGAGGTGCGGGCTGCCGTCGGGCGCCTGCGCGGCGCTCGTCAGCAGCGAGGGACACGGCAGGCTGCTGCTCTCGGCCTTCGCATCGGCGGCGGGCGCGAGAGCCAGGGCCGAAAGGCACAGCGCCAGGGCCCCGAAACGGGTTTTATGGTTGCGAGTCATACCGAGAGTGTGGGCACTCTCCATAGAGGCTGAAAATAGGTTCAATTACCCAAGCTACACTGGTCGAATGCTCCATCGCGACAGCTCCGGTCCCGCGGCGGCCCAGCGGCGCGCCCTGGTCGTCGAAGACCAGACGACGCTGCGCGAGCTCCTCAGCGAGCTCTTGAGCGCGGAGGGCGGCTTCGAGGTGACCGCCTGCGCGAGCGGCGCGGAGGCGCGCAGCTGGCTCGAAAAGCTGCGCTTCGACTTGGCGCTGCTCGATTTGGTGCTGCCTGACATGCACGGGTTCGAGCTCCTGGATGCGCTCGCCGGCTCGGGGGCGCGCGTGATCGTGCTCACCGCGCAGGCGCGCCCCGCGGTGGTCCGGGAGGCGCTCGCGCAGGGGGTGCACGCGTTGGTCACGAAGGGCGCCCCGCTGCGCGAGCTACGCGAGGCGATCGATCGCGTCTCGCACGGCGGCGTGTACTACTCCGCCGAGACCAGCCGGCTCTTGCGCGAGGCGGCCGTGAACCCGGAGCGCGACGAGCAGCTCACCGGGCGCCAGCGCGAGATCTTACGGGCGGTCGCGCGCGGCATGAGCACGAAGGAGATCGCCGCGCTCCTCTCGCTCAGCGAAAAGACCGTCGCCAATCATCGCGCGCGCATCATGATGCGGCTCGGCGTGCACGATGTGGCCGGGCTGACGCGCTACGCCGTCTCGCTCGGGCTCGTGGATCCGGAGACCTGACGTGGCGCTCCCCCACGAGGTCTCGAGCGACCTGTTCCGCGCGATCGCGGAGTACACCTACGACTGGGAGACTTGGGTGGACGCCCAGGGCCGCGCCCGCTGGGTGAACGCTGCCGTCGAGCGCATCACCGGCTACAGCGTCGCGGAGTGCCTCGCGCGCGACGATTATCCGCTGTTCTTGGCGGTGGAAGAAGACCGGCCGGTGTTCGCGCACGTGCTCGCGGACGCGGCGCGCGGCGGCAGCGGCAACGACGTGGAGTTCCGCATCTCGCACAAGCAGGCGGGGCCGCGCTGGGTGGCCGTTTCCTGGCAGGCCATCCACGCGGCCGACGGCCGGCCGCTCGGCTTTCGCACCAGCGTGCGCGACATCCACGAACGCAAGCGCATGGAGGCCGAGCTGCACGAGATTCGCCGGCGCGCCGAGGCGCTCGCCCAAGCGCGCTCCGAGCTGCTCGCCAACGTCAGCCACGAGCTACGCTCGCCGGCGCACCACATCGCCGGGTTCGCGGAGCTGTTGGCCGAGGAGCCGCTCAGCGCGCGCCAGCGCCGCCACGTGGAGCTCATCGCCGGCCAAGCGCGCAGCATGCTGCGTCAGGTGGAAGACTTACTGTCGCTCGCCGCGCTCGAAGCCGGCGGTGTCGAGCTGACGCGCGAGCCCTTCGACCTGGCGGCGCTGTGCCGAGACTTAATCGACGCCAGCGCGCCCGAAGCGGCGGCGCGCGGGCTCGACCTAGACCTGCAAATCGAGCTCGAGGAGCCTTGGGTCGAGGGCGACGCGCAGCGCGTCGGGCAGGTCCTGCGCAACCTGCTCGACAACGCGCTCAAGTTCAGCGATCGCGGCGCGGTCAAGCTCCGCGCGCGCAACGATCCCGAAGCGCCACGCGCGCGCGTCGTGCTCGACATCATGGATGAAGGCCGCGGCATGGAGCCCGCCGAGGTCGAGCGCTTGCTCTTGCCCTTCCGGCAGGGCGACGGCAGCAGCCGCCGGCGCCACGGCGGCGTGGGGCTCGGGCTCGCGATCGTGGCGCGTTTGGTGCGCGCGATGGCCGGAGAGCTCGCCATCGAGAGCCGCTTGGGCCACGGCACCCGCGTACGCGTGAGCCTGCCGCTGACGAGCTCGGGGGCTCGCGCCGAGGCGGCACCGCGCAGCCCGCGCGCGTCCGGCGCTGCGCTGGTGGTCGACGACAGCG
>CAZYWR010000458.1:0-9267 GCA_964651185.1 uncultured Polyangiales bacterium | reverse complement strand
CGCGGCGGTGTGCTTCGCTCGCAGCTTGGTCAGGAAATGCTCGACCAGGCTCGGGATGTCGTCGCGGCGAAAGCGCAGCGCAGGGACTTCGATGGACACCACGTCGAGGCGATACAGGAGGTCCTCACGGAACGTGCCGGCGGCGACGCCGGCCTTGAGATCGCGATGCGTGGCGGCGATCAGGCGCACGTCGACCGTGCGCTCGCGCGTCTCGCCGAGCGGTCGCACGCGGCCGGTCTCGAGCACGTGCAGGAGCTTGGCCTGCAGGGCCGGCGACATCTCGGCGATCTCGTCCAAGAACAGGCTGCCGCCGTGGGCGGCCTCGAACAGCCCCGCGCGCGCGCTGCTCGCCCCCGTGAACGCGCCCTTGGCGTGCCCGAACAGCTCGCTCTCGAGCAGCTGTTCCGGCAGCGCCGCGCAGTTGACGGGAACGAACGGCCGCTCGGCGCGCGAGCTCTCCGCGTGCAGCGCGCGCGCGACCAAGCCCTTGCCGGTGCCGGTCTCCCCCAGGATGAGCACGGGCACACGCGCGTCGGCGACGCGCAGCACGGTCTCCGCGAGCTCGCGGATCGCGGGCGTGTTGCCGACCAGGTTCTCCAGCGCGAACGTGCGCCGCAGCGCGCGCTTGAGCGTGCGGCTCTCGCGCCGGAGCGCCGCGTCTTCCACGGCGCGCTGCAAAAAGAGCGCGAGCTCCTCGGTCTTGAAGGGCTTGGTCAAATAGTGATAGGCGCCGCGCCGGATCGACTCGATCGCCGAGTCGATGCCGCTGTATGCGGTCATCACGATGACGGGCCGCTCGGGCGCGACCTGACGCGAACGCTCGAGCAATTGTAGCCCCTCGTGCTTGGGCATGCGCAGGTCGGTGACGAGCGCGTCGTAGTCGCCATGTTCGATGGCTTCGAGCGCGCGCTCTGCGTCATGCATCGTGACGGCGTCGATGCCGCGCACGAGCAGGCCGTCGGCGAGCATGTCGAGCAGCGCTCGGTCGTCGTCGACGATGAGTACACAGGGTCTCTTCTCGCGGTTCAAGACACCCTCTTTTCTTCGAGCCTGCGGCCGGCCTCGGGTTGATGCCCCAGGAGGGGCAGTTTAATTCTCGCTGTGGTACCCGGCGTGCGCGCGCCGTTTGGCTCCGAGGCGACGAGCTCGAGCGCACCGCCGTGCTGCTGCGTGATCTCGTTCACGATCGCCAGACCGAGACCGGTGCCGCCGTCGTGCGCGCGCGTCGTGAAGAAGGGCTCCGTGGCACGCTTGGCTACGTCCGCGCGGATGCCTTCACCTTGATCGATCACCTCGAACACCACGTGATCTTGTTCCACACGTACCCGTAGCGTCACCGTGCTGCCAGAGACCGAGGCCTGGCAGGCATTCACCAGCAGGTTCACGAGCACCTGCGTGAACAGCCGGGGATCGAGCGCCACCTCGGGCAGGGAAGGCGGGAGCTCGACGTGCAAATGCACGTCGGCGCGTTCGAAGCGATGGTGTACGAGCTCTCGCGCAGTCTCGACGATCCCTTGGGGCGAAGTGTGCTCGAGGATGGGCGTCTCGCCGCGCGCGAGCGCGAGGAAGCCGCGGATGATCCCGCCCATGCGGTCGACCTGCTCGGTCATCGAGCGCAGCGCGCGCGCCGCGGCCTCGTCCCCCTCGGCGAGCGGACCGAGCTGCTCGATGCGCCCCACGATCACGCTCAGCGGCGACCCGAGCTCGTGCGCGACGCCGGTCGACATCGCTGCCAGCATCGCGAAGCGATCGGCGCGGGCCAGCTGCTCGTCACGCTCGCGCTCGAGCTGCGCGCGCGCGAGCCGCGCGGCGAGGTCGAGCTCCCGGCGCTGCTGTGCGAGCGTGAGGCGGCCGAACCAGAGGACGACCGCGATCGCCGTCAGGCTCGTCAGGGCGTTACGCCATTGCGCGCGGAATACGCGCTCACGCTCGGACGCCGCCGACGCGATCACGGCGATCTGGAGCGGCGGGAAGCGGTGGTCGGGCACTGGGACTTGCGCGAGTCCGGCGACCGCGCGATAGCGCGAGAGGCCGATGCGCGCGGCGGTATCGCGGTCGAGCACGATGTGCGTCTCCCCGCGATCGAGCGCCTCGTGCAGGATGCGGCTCTCGATCGTGCGGTGGTCGGAGCTCATGAAACGCGAGTCGCCCCGCATGCGAACGAGCACGCGCATTTGGCCTTCGCGCTGCAGGGCCAGCAAGTGCTGCAGCACGCTGCCGAGCAGGCTCAAGCGAGACGCGCTCGGCGGCCCGCCCGCGGCTTCGGAGAGCCGCGCGTTTTCTTCGAAGAGGGCCAGCCGGCTCGAGAGATCATGGGCGACCGTGAGCGCAAGGAAGGCCTGCTGGCCGCCCAGGCGCGAGAGCGCCGAATTCATCTCCCGCCCCGTCGACCATAAGCCGACCCCGAGCACGACGCCGACGGATACGATCATCGCGACGACCAACGAGCGTCGCGTCGGGCGCTTCTCCGATCGGACTCGAACCGGGGGTACCATCGACAACACCTACCACATGACTGTCAGTCTGACGCCGATCTCGTCGGCCACCCGCGATCGCTGCGTCGGACCGCGGAGCGGGAGCGAGCGCGTGAACCAGTCGTGCTCGTAATCGAGCATCAACCAAGCGTATGGGTTCATGTACCAGTTGAGTCCGAGCGAAAGCTCCGTCGCCCGATTCGACCAGTTGTTCTGATTCACCAGGGCGTACTCGGGGTTGAAGGCGTCGCCGCCGACTTTCAGGCGCGACCCGCGGACGACTACCTCCCAGGCGCCGGGGTGGCCGATGGGATCGCTCGGGTCGAAGCGGCGCTTCGCCTCGACGAATGAGGCGTAAGTCTTGCGGTGTTCGCCCGTGAGCACGAGCGAAGCCATCGCGAGCCCGCCGTCGAAGCGCGCAGTCCCCACGGGATAACCGGGCTTTTGGACCTTCTGCGTCTGGTGCAGATACTGACCGCCCATCGCGAACGGACCGACGAAATAATAGAAGTCCGGCATCATGCGAACGCGCGCGCCCGCGTTGATGACGCCGTCGTCGAAAGTAAACCACTGGACTCCCAGCGGTGTCTTGATCCTGCCAGGGTTCCACTTGTCGGTCTCACGCCCGTAGCTGGCGGAGAATCCGATCAGCATGGACTCGAGCGCCGGGTTTGCGAGCCTGCCGAAGGGCGCGAGATCGATCCTCCCGATCGCGTCTTTTCCATCGCGTCCCGGCTCGTCGGTGTCTCCATCGCGCGTTCCATTCGCGACCGAGACCGCCCAGCGCACGACTTCGCCTGATTCGCCGTACACCATGAAGCCTATGTTACGGGCCGGTGTGAGCTGGTCGATCATGGAGCGCTCGAATACGATGAGCGTCCGATCTTCCATGACGTATTGTTCGTAGCTGAATGGCTGCTTGAACTTTCCGCCGCGGAGCCGCAGCGCGTTGCCGATCAGGTGTAGGTCCGCGAAGCCGTCGAGGATGGTGGGACCTTCGCGCCCGAACTCCGTCATCAACCGGTACTCGACGAACCTGAACGATCGACCTTCCACGTAGAGGCGCGCGCGGCGCAGATACATGCTGTCGCGATCGACGCGATCGTGCCGGTTCAGGTAGCTGACGAAATCCGCTTGTACGATGCCGATGATCCGCAGCTCGAACGCGTCGTCCAGGGTCTTGATCGTCACGCCGCCTTTCCAGGAGATCTTCAGTGGATGAGGCGTCTCCAAACCGGCCGTTTCGTGTGCCGGTTCGGGCGCTTCTTCCTCCGCTTGCAGAACTTCCGAAGAGGTGCCCGCGCTGGCGGGCGTGGGCAGCTCGGAGGATGAGGCCGCGGGCGGAAACGCATCCGGCGGCAAGGAGGTCTGCACCGGGCCGCCGTGCGATTGAGGATTGTCCATCACTCCCTCCTGCGCACGGGCCCGCGTTAGCGGTGACAAAATGGTGAAAGAGAGCGCTAGAAGGATGAGGCGTACGCGCATTAATGGGGGAGCGCTATGCGGGTTGATGAGCGACTTCGAGCTCGTCCTGATCGGCCGTGGAGGGCCGCATTGCTGCATGGGCGAGCGTCTGATCCAAGGTCATGGCGGATAGGGAGCTGCTCGCCTCGGCGCGCGCTGCGCTAGCCACGACGAACCAAGCACGGAGCCCGAGCAGGACTCGGAGCGGAAGCGAGCGAATCATGATCGGGCCCTGAGCAACGTTCGTGCCCCACCGCGAACGAGCGTTTCACGCCATGGGCCCGCTCTATTTCTCCGGTAAGCCACGCAGCGCCGAGTCACGCGAATCGGAGAATTTCCGATCGCGCATGAGAATATCTCCGATCGCTGGTCCATGGACTTGCGGGAAACGAGGAGCGACGCCCCACTCGCGCGCGCTCGCGAGTGGGTCATCGCGCAAAGCTCAGCTGGGTATTCGCGTGTGCCGCCTCCGCTTCACGCTGGGCAGAGGCGCGCCTGGCACTGTTCGCTGTGCGCGCTGGGCGCCCGGCGCAAAGCAGACGCTCACATCTCACATACGCCGGCGTCGCCGCACTGCGAGCCGAACGTGAGGCAGCGCGGACCCGGACCGGCGCAGCAAGCTTGATTGGCGCCGCCGCAGGCCTTGCACATGCCCTCCGTGCACACCGTACCGAAGTCGGAGCAGAAGTCGGCCGGCCCGCCGTCCGCGCCGGCGCAGCAGGCTTGGTCTTCCAGTCCGCACAGGCTGCCTTCGCACATGCCGTTGTTGCAGGTATTGCGGGTCCCCGGGCAGCCGTCGCCGGCGCCTGGGGCGCCGGTCGTCGGGCAGCACGCTTCGCCTGGGTCACCGCACTTCGAGCACTTGTCCTGAATGCAGCCGAGGCCCGAGCCGCACGGCGTGAAGCCATTGCAGCACTGCTGGCCTTCGCCACCGCACTCCGTGCACATGTTGTTCAGGCACGCGAGGCCGTTCTCACAGCTTCCCGGCGCGCCGCCTTGGCCCATGCAACAGGCTTGGCCCTGCGCACCGCAGCTATCCTGGCATGTGCCTTCGCCGAATCCGACGCACACGCCGCTCGTGCACGCGCGGTCCGCACAGCATGGACCATTGGCCGCGCCGCACGCGACGCAGGACGGACCTTGCCTGCCTTGCGCCCCCGCGCATACCGCGCCGCTGTGGCAGCTCTGACCGGGACAACAGTCTTGATCGACCGCACCACAGCCGCTGCAGCCACTCGCCGTGCACATGCCGTTGCCAGTGCCGCAGCTCGCCCCGACCGCGAGACAGACGTCGCTCACACAGCAGCCGCCGTTGCAGCTGTCCCCGCTGCAGCACTGCTCGCCCGGCCCGCCGCACGAGAAGCAGCTGCCTTGCAGACAGATCGCGCCGCTATGGCACGTGTTCGCGCTGCAGCAGGTCTGGCCGGCCGCGCCGCATGTGGCCGAGGCCGCGTCGCCGCCGCTGCCCGGATTTCCACCGGTGCCGCCGTCACCACCGCCGCCATTGCCTCCGTTGCCGCCTGAGCCTCCGTCTTGGTTCGCAGTCTGCCCTGCGTCGTGCGCGGTCGCGCCGTCGATCGGACCCGTTGCCGCGTCGATGCCAGGCACGGACGAGTCCTCACTCGCACCGTTCGACGAGGAGTCGCCCCCGCTGCTCTTGTGATTGTCGTCTCCGCACGCAGCCGAGGACGCCAAACACGCGAACAAAGCGCCGGCGAAACCGACGCGGCGAAAGTTGTCGGGGAAGCGAGTACAGGGGACGATGGACATGAGCAAGCTCCTTAGCGGGAGAGCCTTACCGTGCGCAGCAGGCCGTCCGTCCACAAACGGGACGGTAAGAAATCATCGCTGGTTCCCGCGTAAGTAGGTAGTGGAGAATTTCCCCTGCCTAGCGCGCTTCATCGGCAGATTTGAGGAGTACAGCCGGTGCGAACTTGTGGAGGCGACCGCGATCCGCAGCACGCCAGACTGGCGTCGAAAGCACAGATCTGTGCGTACGCGCTCAAGCCGCCGGCGCAGTCGAAGCGCGTGGCAAGCGCAGCGTGAAGCGCGCGCCGCCGAGCGGGCTCTCGCCGACTTCGACGCCGCCTTCGTGGTCGAGGGCGATGCGGCGCACGATCGCGAGCCCGAGCCCGGTGCCGTGCGGTTTCGTCGTGTAGTACGGCTCGAAGACGCGTTCGCGCGCGCCCGCGGGCAGGCCGGGGCCGTTGTCGTCTACGTGCAGGCGCGCGCTGCGCGCGTCGGCTTCGACGCGCAGCTCCACGCGCGGCTCCGGGTGCGCGCGCGCCGCGTCGCAGGCGTTCTGCAGCAGGTTCACGATCACCTGTGTGATCTGTTCGCGATCCGCCCGCACTTCGACCGGATCGCCCACGAGCTCCACTCGTATCCCTTCGGGCTGATACAGCGCGATCGTGTCTGCAACCAACGCCGAGAGCTCGAACGCGCCCGGCCGCGCGCGCGGTAGGCGCGCGAACTCGCTGAACTCGCGCACGATGCGCTCGAGGCGCCGTACTTCTTCTAGGATCGCGCGCGTCGACTCGTCGAAGATCTCCGCGAAGGCGGGGAGCTTGCGCTCCTCTGCCTTGCGCAGCGTCTCGATCGCGGTGCGGATGGGCGCGAGCGGATTCTTGATCTCGTGGGCGATGCGCCGCGCCATGTCCTGCCAAGCGGCCGCGCGCTCGGCCTCGGCCAGACGCACGCGCATCTCCTTCAGCTCGGCGGTCATGCGGTCGAAGGTGGCGAAGGTCTGATCGGCGCGCCCGCCCGAGCGGCGCTCGATGCGTCCGCTCAGATCGCCCTTGGCCACGCGCTCGGCCGCGCGCTCGAGCTCCTCGAGGTCGGCATCCGCGACCGCACGGCGTGTCGCGAGGAAGTAGGCGAGCAGCGCGGCGAACACGCTCAGGAGCGCGAACAGCGGGGCGAGCGGCCACAAGAGCGCCAAGCGCGGCGGCTCGCTCGCCCGTAGCCAGAGCTCGGTGGGCGGCGCCTCGTCGGCCGCTTCCAGACGAAGCGCGAGCGCGTCCGCGTGCCGATCGCTCCCGTGCGGCTCGGGGCCGTCGATGAAGCGCACGCTCGGGTCCGCCGGGGAGAGGCGCGCGCGTAAGGCCGCGAGCGGCTCCGCGCGCACGAGCCACAACGTAGATGGGCCGAGCGCGCGCGCGCAGCTGGCGAGCACCCATGGCTGCCCGCCGCCCCACGTCCGCAGGCTCCTCGTTGTCGCGCGCAGCGCGCCGGCGGAGGGAAGGGCAGGGGGCACGTCGCCGGTCCCGCCGAGCAGCGCGACCGCGCCGGCGCGTTCGCCCAGCAGCCAGACTTCCGGGGCCTGCGCGGGATCCGCGATCGCGCGCCGCAGGCCGAGCGCGGTGCGCTCCGCCTCGGCTCCGTCGCCCGACTCGCGCGCCGCCGCGCGCACGTCGCGGCCCGCCGCCAGCTCGAGTCCGAAGCGCTCGACCTGCGCGTCGCGCGCACAAACCTCGCGTAACAGCGCTCCGATCGCGCGCTCTTCGCGTTCGTACCCGAGCCGCACCGCCGCCGCGGCGCGCTCCGCGATCGCCTGCAAGCGCGCGCGGTGCGCGCGCAACGACAGGACGGCGCTGCCCGCGCTCGCCGCCAATACGCACGCGAGTGCCCCGAACAGCGCCAGCGCGAGCCGCTTCGGCATCACTGGGGCGAAGCCAGCTGCTCCATCATGAACGTGCTCGGGTCCGCCACGTCGGGCGGGAGCGCCGCCTGTTGCGGCAGGGTGCCGTCCAAGAACACCTCGTCGATCGCCTCGGGTTCGCCCTCGTACGCGAGCAGCCCGGTCGCAGGATCGATCTTGGCCGTCGAGACCCCGCTCGGCATCGCGAACGGCTCGGGCGGGCTCTTGCCGTGCGCCGCGCGCATGACGTCGATCCAGATCGGCAGCGCGCTCTTCGTGCCGCTCTCTTTCGTGCCGAGCGGACGATGGTCGTCGTAGCCGACCCACACGCCCGCGACGATCGACGGCGTGTAGCCGGCGAACCAGGCGTCGCGCGCCTGATTGCTGGTGCCGGTCTTGCCCGCCGCCGGGCGCGCCAGCACCTTGGCTTTCGTGCCGGTGCCCTCTTCGATCACGCTGGTCAACAGGCTCGTCACGACGTACGCCTCCGCCGGCGTCAGCACGTCGCGCGGCGGCTCTTCTTGCTTCGGCCGCACCTCGTGTCCTTGCGAGTCCGTGATGCGCTTGACGAAGCGCAGAGGCGCGAAGCGGCCGCCCACCGCGAAGGTCGCGTAGGCGTTGGCGAGCTCGGAGAGTCGCACCTCGCTCGCGCCGAGCGCCAGCGCCAAGCTCGGATCGAGCGGCGTGGTGATGCCGAGCTGGCGCGCGAAGTCGACCACGGAGGCCGGGCCGAGCTCGTCGATCACGCGCACTGCGACCGAGTTGATGGAGTGCGCCAAGCCGTAGCGCAGCCGTACGGGGCCTTCGTAGTTCCAGGTCTCGTAGTTGCCGGGCTTGTAGTTCTCGTACGCGCCCGGCGCGTCGATCACCATCGAGGCAGGCGTGAAGCGGCGCGTGCGGATGCCCAGCGCGTACACCAACGGCTTGAACGCGCTGCCCGGCTGACGCAGCGCTTGCGTGGCGCGGTTGAAGCCCCAGATCGCTTCGTAGCCGCCCACCAGCGCCAGCACCTCGCGCGTGCGCGCGTCGATCACGATCACCGCCGCCTCGGGCCCGAGCGCGAGCTTGACCTCGGCCGGCTGCTCCTCGGGCAGCGCCGCGACCGTGACGCGCACGCGCGTGCCGGCCCGGGCGAACTGCTGCGCCGGCAAGGCGTGCGGATTGAAGCGCCGCGCGCTCGCGAGGTCGGCGTGCGCGAGCGCTCCGCCGACCGACAACTTGAGCTTGCCCGTGCCCTCGGCCCCGATCACCACCGCGTCGTAGCTGCGGCCGACCTGCAGCTGCTTGCGACCCGGATGATCGACCTTGGTGGTACGCACGGCGTGCGCGAGCGCCTTGTCCGAAAGGCGCGGCCCCTCGAGCGGCGCCCGTCGCCCCTGGCGCGCGTCGATCGACTCGAGCCCTTCGCGCACGGCCTTGCGCGCCGCCTGCTCGAGCGCCGGATCGAGCGTGGTCACCAACGTGAAGCCGCCGCGCGTCGCTTTCTCTTCTCCGACCGCCGCGATCAGCTCTTGTTTCGCGAGCTGCGCGAACTCGGGCGCGCGCTCCGCGATCTGCGGCTCCGGCGCGAGCAGCACCTCCGTGCGGCGCGCGCGCTCGATCTCCGCCACCGGCAGATCGTCCCAGTAAAGCGCGCGCTTGCTCTCGAGCTGATCGTGCACGAAGCGGTGGCGCGCGCGCGCCGCCTCC
>CAZYWR010000457.1:0-6656 GCA_964651185.1 uncultured Polyangiales bacterium | reverse complement strand
GTCGCGGTTGTCGAAGAGGATCAAGCGGAAGCCGCGCTGCGCGAGCGGCTGGCAGAACGACTCGTCCCAGAGCACACGCTGCGCGGCGATGCCCATGATGAGCAGGAACGGTTCGCCCTCTCCCACGCTCTCGTAGGCGAGCTCGACGCCGGTGCGGACTCTTACTTTGGGCATCAGACCGCGCGGTGTAGCGCCTCGGCCTCAGGGCGACCAGGCGACGTCGGTGGACCAGCTCCCCGGCGCGGGCCCGTAGCCGAGGCTCGTGATGATGTCGCGCGGCATCGCCACCTCGAGCTTGACGCCCACTCCGACGCCGCTGCCCGTGGTCGCGCCGGCCTGCCCGATAATGCCCTCGACGTATGCGGCGCGCGCGAAGCTCCGCGCCCACGGCGGGATCAGCTTCGAGGCGTCGAAGCCGGCGCTCGCCGTCGTCGGCTCGCCGGAAGGCCCGGTTTCGACCGAGAGCTGCGGCACCCACTCGCCGAACTGGCGCCGCGCGCTCATCACCAAGAGCCCCGCCGTCACGTTGGCCGCGATCCCCGCCATCTCCGCCGACGCTTGGTTGTCGGCGCCGCTCTTGCTCGCGTTGGCCGCGCCCACGCCCGTCAGCACGGCCACCGCCTCGCCCGCGTTGCTGGCCGCGCCGCTGAACTCGAGCACCGGAGCGCTGCCCCGTCCGCTGACTTGCACGACCAGATCCTGCCCGGCAGGGGGCTTGTAGGTCGCTTTGATGTCGAGCTCCGGATCGGGCGGCATGGGGCCGGCGAAGCGGATGGCGCCGCGCTCGAGCCTGAACTCCTTGCCGAGCAGCTTGAGCGAGCCGCGGTGCAAGGTCGCTTGGCCATCGAGCCGCGGCCCTTCGCCGCCGTCGGAGAGCGTGAGGTCGACGCCGACCTGGATCGAGAAGTCCTTGTGGTTGAGCCAGAGCTCCTGCTCGGTCTTCATTTTCAACTGTCCGAGCGTGAAAGCTTCCCCCGTGTCCTTTTGCGCCGCCTTCTCTTCGGCCGGTGTCGCGCTGTGCTTCACCTTCTCGTCGGCGAAGTGCACGTCGGGATTCGGGTCGAGCTCCTGGACCTTCTTGCCGCGTTCGCCGGTGACCCAGATCGCGCCGTCTAGGATCTTGAGCTGCGCTTGGATTCTGCGGTCGGGGGACATCTGCATGTCCAGGTGGGCGCGCGTGCTGAGCTCGCCGACCACCGTGCCCTGCTGGCGCAGCGGAAAGCGCGTCGCCTCGACGTAGACGGCGCCATCGGCGCGCTTGTCTTCGTGCAAGCTCGCGTAGCCCTCGAGCTTCAGCTTGCCGTCGCGATCGCGCGCCGTGAGGTTCACGATCTTCGCGCTCGTCCCCTTGACCTCGACGCGCGCCTCCACGTTGCGCAAGGGCTGCGCGAGCGACGCGATCGAGAAGTTGGCGTCTTGGAGCTCGATATAACCTTCGGGATAGGGCTCGCGCAGCGGACCGCGCACGGTCAGGTCGGCGTTCGCGCTGCCGCCCGCGCTGCCGAGCGCCTGCGTAAACGCGAGCACGTTGGCGAGCGGGAGCTGGCGGAGCTGAATGCGGCCGCTGATGGGCGCGTCGGGGAGCACGGCCGGGGTGGTGCCGTCCGGGTAGGTGAGCGGCACCTTTCCGTTCAGCACGCCGACCTCGCGCGCGCCGCTCTTGAGCTGCACCGTCGCGCTCGCGCTCTCGGTCACGCGCGCCTGCGCGACCACGTCGAGCGGCGGTTGTTGGGGCGCGTGCAAGCCGGCGATCTTGGCGTTGAGATCGAGCGTGGGCCGGTTGGGGCCGAGGCCCGCGGCCGTCACGTGGAAGTCGGCGGAGCCGCCGGCCAAGTTGCACAAGCCCGGCAGTTTGTAGAGCGCGATGCGTTCGCCTGAGACCTCGAGCTGGGCCGGCCCGAAGCTCGGTGCGCCCGGCTTGGGGTCGAGGTCGAGCCGCGACTCGACTTTGCCGCGCAGGGTGCCGCCGCCGTCGGTGCGCGCGGAGAGCTCTCCCTCGACGCGGTCCTGCGTCAACTTGAATTCCAAATCGGCTGCGGACTGCGCGCCGAGTTGACAGCGACCATCGAGCTTATCGCCGAACACCACGACCTTCGCGCGCGCGCTCCCATCGAGGTGGCCGGCATCGCCGTCGAGCGTGACCTTGGCGGAGCCGCGGATCGGCAGCGAGAGCGCGTACAGCTTCGTAAAGTAAGCGAACACGCCTTGCATGGTGTCGAAGCGGCGCGGCTGAAGCTCCGCGCGCGCCTGAAAGTGCGCGTCGCGCCAGACGGTCGCGCGCTCGAGCGCCGCGCGCGGGCTTCCGCCGGGCCAGTCGATGAACGCATCGGCCGTGAACAATTGCCCGAGCTCGTCCTTGGCCCAGACGTCGAGCTTGCCTTGCTCCTTGGTGACCTTGGCACTCAGGCGCATGCCTTCAATGGGAGCGCCGCTGCGCTCGGGGAGCTTGAGACGCGCGTAGACGTCGAGGTCGACCTTGGGTGCATCGAGCGTGCCCTCGGCGTTCAGCTTCGCCTCCAGCATGCCGCCCAGGCCCGCCAGCTGATCGCCCGCGATCGCGGAGATCTGCTCGACCGGCAAGTTCACGGAAGCCTCGGCTTTCACCCGCGCGCGCAGCGCGGCCTGCGCGAGCGCGCGCGGCCGCGTCGGCAGGCTCACGGTGGCGTTGACGCGCGCCCCGAGCTCGCTGTCGCTGGCCAGGTTCAGCTGCAGCGCGGCGCGCCGAGCGCTCAGATCGCCTTGGACCTGGAGGCTCGCGTCGAGTGGGATGTCGCTGCGATAGGCGGCCCGCGTGAGCTCGACGTCGGCCTGAAAGCGAGGCGCGGCCAGGGCGCCTTCGACCTTGGCGGTCGCGTCGAGCCGGCCCGATACGCCGCCGACCTTGGCCACGGCCGCCCACTCGCTGAGATCGATCCCGGTCAGCGCCAGCGCGGCGCGTATGCGCTTGTCGCGATCGAGCCCGCCGCTCGCGCGGATCTGCTGCGCGCCGCTGTAGAGCGAGAGCTCCTGCACGCTCACGCCGCCCTCGCCGTACAGGAGCTCGCGCACGTCGAAGCGCAGCTCTTTGTTCGCCACGGCGCCGCGCCCGATCGCCTGCGCGCGCAGGTCGCCGCGCGCCGTACGCTGCCCGCCGAGCTCTGCTTGGAGCGACGTGTCGGGGCCGTGCACCTCGAGCCGTCCCGAGACTTTCTGCGGCGTCGCGTCGGCCTCCGCGTGCACTCGATCCAACTGCACGTCGTCTGCTGCGAGCCCGCCGAGGTCGAGCTTGAAGCGCCCCTGCGGCGCCCGCGTGGGGCCCGCGATGGCGAGCTCGAGGTCGAGCCTGGCGAGCCGCGTCCCAGGCGCCGCGAGATCGCGCAACGCCAGCGAGCCGTTCGCGTCGATTTTGTCGCCGCGGTAGCTCGCCGCAAGTGCGCCGTCCAACTTGCCCGCGATGCCTTGCTTCTGCAGCGCCTGGATCTGCTCGAGCGAGAGCTCGCGGAAGCGGAGCGCAGCGCTGCCGCGCTGGGCCTGGGTGTCGTACTCCCCGTGCAGCGAAAACGCGCGCTCGAACCCGGCCAAGCTGATGCTCGTGAGGCGTATGATCGGCAGCGGCAGCTCCGCGCGCACGATCCCCCGAGGCACCGCACCTCCGTCGAACGCCACATCGCTCCAGCTGAGCTCGACTTGCGTCGGGGTCTCATGTGTCAGATGAGTAGGCCAGGCGCGCGCGCGCAGATGTCCCTGCACGTCGTGATCGGGGAAGCTGCCGGCGATGGCAGCGAGCCGCGCCGGCGCCATGTCGAGCTTCAGCTCATAGGCCCGCCGATCCGCGTGGCCGGTGAGCGCGATCCGGGCCGGCCCGCTGCGGAGCTTCGCCTCCACATCGAGCCGATCATCGCGGGTGTGCACGTCCAGCGCGAGTTCGACGGGCGCGTTCAGCCCCGCGCCATCTTCGATCCCGAGCGACGCCAACGCACGCCGATCGAGGCCCGACAGCCTGAGCTTCGCCTCGCGCACCGGCCAGGGCTCGATCTCGGCGAGCGGCGGAAGGTCGGCTTCGAGCGCGAGCGGCGCGCCCGCGACCAGCGCCTCGAGCACCATGCGCCCGCCCTTTTCGGCGTCCCACGCGCCCTCCTTGGTGCGCAGCTGAAGCAGCACGTCTTCGTCGCTTCCCTTCCGCGCGCCCGCGTCGCCGGCGGTCACACGCAGGTTCGCCTCCTTCAGCGCGAGCGCGATCTTGGGGCCGTACTGCCCGCCAGCCGCCAGCGTGCCGATGCGGGCGTGCAGCGTGCGATCTTGCCAAGGCGTGGTCAGCTCGGCGCCGCGGATACGCAGGTGATGGGCGCGGATGGTGAACGTGGAGGGCCCGGAGCTCTGCTCGGGCTCTTCTTTCTTGCTCTCTTCTTCGTCTTGGTAAAGCTGCGCGCGCACGCCGTCGATCTCGACCTGCGTGAGGTCGAGCGTGCGCTTGACGAGCGCCCAGGGGCGCAGCCGCACCAGCACCCAGTTCACGCGTACGAGCTCGCGGCCGCGCTTGTCGAACAGCTGAATGCCCCGCACGTTCAGGCCCCACAAGTCGAGCCGGTCGACGCGCTCGACGGCGACGCGCATGCCGTCGAGCTTCTGATTCGCGTAGGCCACACCTTCGCGCACCGCGTACGCGCGCAGCGGCGGGACCGCCAGGGCGCCGAGCACGAGCGCGACCAAGCCGATGACGAGCGCGAGCAGCGAGCCCACGATCCAGCCCGCGATGCGCAGCGCTCGCACGGTACGACGCGGGGCCATCAGAAAGACTCCCCGATCGTCAGGTGGACCGCGCCCGGAAAACCCGAAAACTGCCGGTTCGCGATGTCTTGGGCGTGGATTCTGGGGTCGTTCTTCTCCGCGCCCGCGAGCGCTTTGGGGCGATAGCCCACGTCCAAGCGCACCGGTCCGATGATCGTGTAGTAACGGAGTCCGCCGCCCACCGCGGTGTTGAGGTAGTTGAAGCGAAAACCGTCGTTGCGGCGCTTGGCGTAGGTGACGTCGAGCTGCTGGCCGGACGGGCGATCGGGGCCGGCGTAGGTGCGGTTCACGTCGATCCCCGCGTTCACGTCGCCCATGTCCGTGAAGCCGACGATCGAGAAGTTCTTGGAGAGCGGGATGCGCAGCTCGAGCGACGCCTCCCAGCGGTGCGTCCCGCCCGTGCGCCCGTCGCCGAGCGCGCCCGCGATGAAGCCGCGGTTCGAGGTGGGGCCGCCGCCGCGCAGTCGGTACGACTGGGCGCCGAGCACGCGCGAGAGCGGATCGAGCTTCGAGGAAGCCTTGAACACCTTCAACCAGCCGATGGCGAAGCGGCCCGCGAGCACCATCCCCAAGCCGAGCGGGACGTAGCCCCGCGCCTCCGGCGTCAGGCGCAGGTAGTTCCATGAGGGATCCCAGATGCGCACCGCCTCGTGCGCGGTCATACGGAAATACGCGCCCTTGGTGGGCCGCGTCGCGTCGTCGCGCAGATCGAGGGACATCCGCTGCTCGAAGAACGGTAGGCGATAGCTCGAGGGCGGATAATACAGATCCGCCTGCTTGTCTTCGACTGCAGCCCCGACTTGCAGCATCGGGCGCGGCGGCATGGCGTTGGGATCGCCGGCCCAGCGCTCTTCGAGGCTCTTGTCCACGCTGCGCGTGATCGGCTGGCTCGCTGACACGTCCATGACCTCTTGGTGGACGGCGACGGCCCCGATCAGCCGCTGCCGGAAGAAGCCGCGCTCGACGCCGAGCGCGATGTCCACGTCATTGCGGAAGAAGAGCAAGAACGGATCCGGGCCGTATTCCCAGCGCGTGTTGACGAAGAGCCGCGTGCGCGGATCGATCGCGCCCGGCTGCGAGAAGCTGGCGTTGATGGCGTTGCCGAAGCGGGGGCTGTCCGAGGGAACGCTGGGAAAGGGGCCGAGAAACATCAAGCGCGGGCGCTCCTCGATGCGAAACCGGCGCAAGCCTCCGAAGAAGTTGCGGTGCTCGTAGCTGCCCAAGAGGTGCACGTCCCACTGAGGAATGCTGATGCCCTCTTCGGCCGCATACGCGCTCGGCGCGATGCCGGCCAGGACGCCCGCGCCCAGCTGCACCTGGCTGCGCCGGCGCGGCTCCACTTCGATCGTGATCGGGATCTCCGGGCCCTCGGTGTGCTCGAGCTCCCCGCGCACCGTCACCGACGAGAACGCCCCGAGCGCGTAGATCGCGCGCTCCGCGTCGAGGAGCGCGGTCTCGCGGTAGGGTTGCCCGCGGCGCAGGAGCGCGGCGGCGAGCACCGGCGCTTCCGGCACCTTGGAGCGGCTGGAGAAGCGGATCTCGCCCATGTGACAGAGCGGGCCAGGGGTCACCTTGAAAGTAAGATCGGCGACCAAGAGCCCGCGATTCACGAGCACGCTGCCCACCACCGCGGCGCGCGCGTAACCCTCCTCGCGCAGCGCCTTCGCGAGCTCGTCGCGCGCCTGACCGTACAGCGCCTCGTCGAAGATCTCCCCTTTCTTCAGCGGCAGCGCGCGCTCGACGCGCTCGCGTACTCGGGGGTCGAGCTGGCCGTCGACGTCGAGGTCGATCTTGCGAATGTGGACGGGCTTCCCTTCCTCGATCTCGATCGTGATGTCGAGCCCGCAGTCTTCGCCCTGGCATGAGTCGTTGCCGCGCGCGGTCTGCGG
>CAZYWR010000456.1:0-6688 GCA_964651185.1 uncultured Polyangiales bacterium | reverse complement strand
TGTTGGAGGAGGAGCCGCGGGGCACGAAGGCGCCCGGTGCACAGTGGCCCGCCTGGGATGCCACGCCGGGGTCCGCGTGCACGCAGCGCATCCCGCCGTTGCTGCTCGCGTCCGCGACACAGGCATAGTCGTACTCGCACTCGTCCCCACGCGCGCACGCCTCGCCTCGACGTAAGACGCCTGGCGTCTGGGCAGGTGAGTTGCAGGTGCCGCCCGTGCAGACTGCCCCGTCGACGCAGACTTGCGCGCCGCATGCGCCTCCTATGGGGACGGGCTCCACGCAGGTCCCGCAAGCGCGCGGAGAGCCCGTGCAGCGCCCCGACGCGCACTGCGCTGCGTACACGCAAGTTTGACCGCTTGCGCGCGTGCCCTTCTTCAGGCACGCGGGGCGTTTGGCCAGGTCAGCGTCCGTGCAACCCAACTGGCCGAAAGCGGAAGCGCAGTCGAACACGTCGTCCGCCGTGTACGAGGAGCCTGGCGCGAACAACGTGTCAGGGCAGTGTGCCTGCAATGTCAGGCAATCCAGGTAAGATAAGGATGGGCCCTGGCACGCGTAAAAGCGCTGCTGGCACTGCGCTTCATAGAAAGCGAGACAAGCCGAGAGCTCGCTTTTTCCGCTTGGCGCGCGGGTCGCATCGGCCTGCGCCGCGTCGAAACTGGCGACTGCGGCGTCGCTCGCTGACGTACGGCTTCCTCCCGCATCGGGCAGCGCCGCGGCGCCCGCCTCGGGGCGATCGGAAGCTCCAGGGGCGGGCGCATGGTCCGTACCCGGCCCGGCCTCGCGCGCGGCGTGCGTCCCATCGCCGCAGCCGCAGGCTGCGAGACAGATTGCTAGCAGGCTCGCGGTTCGTCGACCCAATCTCAACTCGCCGGATCTGCCCCTGAACCGCCATAGCATGGTCGAGCCATGTTCAGCCATCGCTCTCGTGCGCTGCAAGCGCCCCGCGGTTGCGATCGGGGTGAGTGCGGCAACCTTCGTGCGGCAGATGTTCCGCTCGCGCGCCGTAGCTCGTCAGCGTTCGTTCTTGCCCGGTCTTGGGACGGCCAGTCAGCGTCGGCGCGGCCGCAGCGACCGCGTGTGCCTCCTGCTCGAACGCGCCGACGACCACACCCAGCTGGGCGAACCGTAGCACCGGCAACGGGTAATTGGGTAGGCGTGTCCAAGCCGGCGCGATCTCCCACAAGGTGACGGCTGGCCTTCACGTCGGCGGAAGGGCGGCCATCGCAGCGAGGGGCCGCGGACTCAAGGATGCACGTGCGGAGCAAACGGGACCGTGCGCCGCCCACTCGCATCAGCGCTGGCTTGACGATCAAGCCGTGTGCGAGTAGTCGTCGAGCAGCGCTTTGCCCGCCTCGGCCGCTCCGGCCTGCTCGAGCTGATCCGACAGACAACGCCCTGTGCGAGCACTACACACACGCAATCACTGTCGTCATGCTTCCTGTGCGCCCGGATCGATGATCGCGAGCACGGCACGTGGATCGACCGTGCGACGATAGCGAACGACACGGGCGTCGAGTCCCAAGGGCTCGTGCGCGCAGCAGCGCTCTTCATCGATGCAAACGATCAGTCGTTCGATCCGTGCCTGACGCAGCGCCGCGAGCTTGCGCTGAACATAGTCAGGCGTCCAGTAGCCGACGATCTCGAGCAACCAGCGCTCTCCGGTCACGCGCTGGCGAAGCTCGAAGTCGGGAAAGATCAGCCGGGATCCCACCGTGATCGGATGCGGCTCTCGCACCACGTCCCAATCGCGAGCGAGCCTGGCAAACGAGCGCGCGAAGCGCTCCTCCAACTTGCTGTCGAACTGTCCGAGCTCCCGCCCCGGCGCGATCGGGTCGCTGGAGCGGAGGATCAAGCGGCCAACGTTCGTGCCCGCGCCGAGCACACAGTCGGCTTCGAGCCGATAACTATTGCACCAGGAGAGTCGCGGAACGAGCCCAGCGAGCGCACGTCCATAGATGCGCGTGTGGCGAAACAGCGCGTAGGGGCCTGAGACCTCGAGGATGACCTCGTCCTCGCTAGCGCCCGGAGCCGCTTGGCACAAAAGGCCCGCGCATCTCACCTGGCGCACGACTGCCCGGACCTGGCCACGGGCTGCGATCCGCACCCGCAGCGCCTTGGACAGGAGCGACGCGACGATGGCCGCGTTGCAGGCGAGCGCGAACTCGGCGGGCGCGAGCGGCGTCGGCAACGGCGCTAGCGTTCGCTCCTCCGGCAGGTCCGCGAACAGCCCCGCAAGCACGTCCGGCTGCGGGATCCCGAGCAGCGTCGCCGCCTGGGCGAGAGCCTTGGCTCGCTCGGGCTGCGCAGCAGCTTGAAGAAAGACCACTTGCCGAATCTTGCGCGGATGCACCGGGCCAGGGGTTCGATCGCTGGCTCGGCGGTCGAGCACGCCCAGGGCTACTGCCAGCTTGGTGCGCGGGGCTTGAACCGGCAGTGGTTCGCCGCTCCGAACTAGCCATTCCCGGCGCTTCCGCCCCACGAACCTCTCTCGCTCGTCGAGCAATGCGCGCAGCCACGGATAGTCGGCCTGGGTAAGGTACGCTGGCGAAATCGGACGAATCGACGCGAGCTCGCTCAGGCGCTCGAGGCTGACCACACGCTCCCTCTTTGCGTCATCTCGGTGAGATCGCGGGTGCAAGCGCTCGCCTCCTCTCCGTTGCTTTTCGAACCTCGTGGGTGTCCGCGGCCACCAGCTCGTACACGATCGCTCGCTTTTCGGGCGCGGGCCGGAGCAGGCGGCCCACGCGCTGAACGTGCTCGCGCTCACCGCTCGTGCCGCCGACGACGACGCCGACCTCGGCATCTGGCACGTCGATCCCCTCGTTGAGCACGCGCGCGCTCACGAGCGCGCCGAGCTCTCCTCGACGAAAGGCGTCCAGCGCGAGGTCTCGTTCCCGTCGGTCGATGTCGCAGGTGATGGGCATGATCAGCTGCTCGCGCGCGATCGCGTAGGCCGTCTCGTTATCGGAGGTGAAGACGAGGACGCGACTCTCGCGGTGGCGTGCGAGCAATTCCGCGAGCGCCGCGCGCTTGGCCTCCGGATAGCTGGTCAATCGGCGGCTGTAGCGAAACGCGGCCAGCGCCGCCCTACCGGCTTCCGAGCGCGATGCCATGGTCACGAAGTCGCTCCATTGCCCATTCCGCGCTAACCGCTCGGAAGGACGCGAACGCGTCGCGAAAGATCGCCACGGCGGCCTCGTACCGCCGCCGCTCTTCGCCGGTCAGTCGCAGGGCGAGCACGACGGTTTCGAACTCGGCGAGCCACTCGCCGGCGAGGTCGCCCAGCGAGAGCTCGCACACGACCGGTCCGGTCAGTTCGCTGAGTCGTCGCAGCGCGTCGTCGGCGGGCGCCGTGGCCGTCAGGCCTAGACGCCTCGGCGCGGCGCATAGCTCGAGCGCCTCGTCCCTAATCCCGCCGCCGAAGTGATGCGCCTCGTCGACGACGAGCAAGCCGAACCGAGCTCCGAGGTCCGTCATGCGGCGATAGGCGCTCTCGAAGGTCGCGACTGTGACCCACTCGAGGAACTGCTCGCCGTCTCCGAGGCAACCCACCTGCCCAGAGTAGTGACGAGCGATCTCGGCGCGCCACTGGTGCAGGAGCGCGCGCGTGGGCACGAGGCAGAGAGCCGGGACCGCGCAGGCCGCCATCGCCGCGCAGGCTAGCCGCGTCTTACCGCTGCCCGTCGGGAGCACGACCAGTCCAGCCCGGCCCGCGCGATCCCAACTGACCAACGCGGCAGACTGATAGGGACGGAGGTCGGGCGCACGCCACGCGCCTGCTCGACGACCCGGGATGCGGAGGTCGTCCGCGTACGGCGTGCAGCGCCCGCGCAGCGCGAGCACGATCTCACGATAGCGAAAGGCAGGTGCTCGGTGGCAGCCGACACGGGGGTCCCAGCGTGCGCCCGGCAGCTCAGCGGGCGGCGACGACGGCGGGATGCCGCGCAGCAAGACGGTGCCGCGGTCAAAGGCGAGTCGGAGCATCGCCCAGGTGTCGGCCTATGGAGCGCAAGGTTGCGTGCTGCTGGGATCGATGATCCGCGCCCCGACATCCCGGCGGCTCCCTGCCCAGACCCTGCGGCAGGTGCGAAGTGCTCGGGCTACTGGCCGTGGGCCGAACTGTTGCGCCGCACCTTCGGCATCGACGTCCTCATGTGCCCGAACTGTGGCGGGCGCATGAAGCTGGTCGCGCTCGTGACCGCGGCCCAGAGCATCACCCGCTACCTGAGTGCGCTCGGCGAGCCCACCGACGTACCACCTCGTTCTCCGAGCCGCGGTCCGCCTTACTAGAGAAGCACCGTCCTGCGCCGCAAGGCGCTCGGCGACGTGGCATAGCGATCGCTGACCCTGCGCGCACCCCGCGCCGGCACTCTTGCGCGCGCGACTCCCCAAGTCACCGTGAACTGTTGCTGTGAGGCGTCGCCGAAGAGGTTTTCGCGCCACCGTACCAGCGCCTCCACCGGCCCAAACCTCCCCTCGGCGTCCCACCCACGCGCCCGCCGACCCGCGCTGAGGTTCCGCCGACCCGCGCTGAGGTTCTTTGATTGCTTACGCTCCAAACCAGGTGAGAGCTGGAGCTACCTTTGCCGGCTGCCGCGCTGGTCGAGCACGCCCTTGGGCGCCCACTCGGAGAACTGCGGCAGGTCGCCCTGGATGGCGTCCCAGTCGGCCTTGTCGGAGACCCAGGTGTGGGCCTTGGCGCGCCTGTGGAGCGGGCTGTCGAGGCTGCCGAGGCGGATGCGCAGGGCGTCCGGGCTGGCGCTGAGATAGGCGTAAAGGGGCGAGCCGCAGCGGCTGCAGAAGGCGCGCCACTTCCCGGCTGAGGACTCGAACTCGCGCACCAGCTCGCGGCCGCGCACCAGCTGAAATTGGCCGCGCTCGACCGGGATGTTGGCGGCGTGGGCGCTGCCGCTGGCCTTGCGGCAGCTGGTGCAGTGGCAATAGCCGAACTCGCCCAGCTCGCCGTCGATCTGGTAGGCGACCCCGCCGCACAGGCAGCTCCCCCGGTGTGGAGCTTCGGGTTCGGGCGCCGGCGCGGGGAAGCGCGCGGCGAACTCCTCGAGGGGCAGCTCCAGCGTGTTGGTGAGGATGCTGATGGTGCGGTAGTAGCCGATCAACATCAGCAGCTCGAGCAGCGCCTCGGGCGAGAACTCGCCGGCTAGCTCCGCCCACAGCGCGTCGCCCACGTGCGTGCTCGCGTGCAGCTCGTGGCACAGCCGGAGCAGCAGGCGGTCGCGCGCGGACCAGGAGTCGAGCTCGGCTTGCGCGGCGCAGGTCGCGGCCACCTGCTCGTCGCTGAGGTCGGCCTGGGCGGCGAAGAAGCGCACGTGCACGCCCCACTCGTACTCGGAGCCGTGGCGGGCGCACACCCGCAGGATCACCAGCTCGCGCTCGCGCAGCGACAAGTGGCCGCGGTCGAGCAGCGCGCCGCGCATGGCGCGCGTGAACAAGCGCTCGTCGCGCGCCAGCACGCGGAACAGGCAGAGCGGCGGGACGCCGGGCGGCATGATGCGCTCGAGCCGGCTCTGGATGCTTTCGGGGTAAGGCGGCGCGGCGGGGGGGATGCGCGACATGGGAGACCTCCGGGCTCTGGATTATCTGCTATGGTTTTGATAGCAAGGGAGTGGAGGTCGCGCTATGAAAAATGAAGCAGCGATGCCGGGCCGGCGCGTGCGCGGCTCGAGCACCGGCCGGCCGCTGATGGCTGCGCTCGACCTGCTCGGTCGGCGCGGCGCGCTGCGCATTCTGTGGGAGCTGCGCGCGGGCGATCCGTTCACGTTTCGTGGCCTCCAGGGCGCCTCGGCGCTCGCTCCCGCCACGCTCAACACGCGGCTGCGCGAGCTGCGGGCGGCGGGGCTGATCGACGCCGAGGAGGGGTACCGTGTGTCGGAGCTGGGGCGGCAGCTGCTGCCGGCGCTCGAGCCGCTCAACAGTTGGGCGGTAGTCTGGGCCAAAGCGCGCCCCCGCGCGCGGCGGGAGGAGCCGTAAAGCGCGTCGCGGGCCGCTGCCCCAGCTGAGCTAGCGCCTCCGTTGCCTCAAATTGCGGCGCTACAGCCCAACCTGCGGTTCTCTGATCGGGCGTGATCTGTACGAACGGGCCGTCCTTGTCGGAGCTCGGACAGCGCGCGTCGCGCGCCTTCGGGCACCAACACCGAGCAGGGCGAGCGGCTAGCGCGTCGAACGCAGCGCGGTCGCTGGGCGGAGACGGCCAGGCGCGCGTGAGGCCGCCTGGCGCGCAGCCGCACTATGCTTGGACGCACTCCGTGAGCGACCACGCGCTCGCGCGGGTGCCGGAGCTCCGTCTTTCGACCTTTCGTAGGGGTCACCGCGAGGGTGACGGGGCGCGGTGGCGGGGCCAGCGGTGCTAGCCTCCCAATCTGTGGCGCTCCTGTTCGACAATCCGCTCGCAGAGCTCGCGCTCGCGCTCGCGGTATGGGCCGGCTGCCTGCCGAAGCAGTGCGCTCCGGCCGAAGAACCGGCGCGGCCAACGCACGTGTCACGGCGCCGAGCCGACCTCGAGCAGCGCCTGCTTCAGACCAAGGAGTGCCAAGATTGCATGCTGGTGGAGATCGAGCTGTCAGGCGCGGACCTGCGCGGTGCTCGGCTTCGCGGCGCACTACTGAAAGGCAATCTGCGCGGCGTCGACCTGCGCGACGCGGATCTCGAGCATGCCGAGCTCTCAGGCGA
>CAZYWR010000455.1:0-2714 GCA_964651185.1 uncultured Polyangiales bacterium | reverse complement strand
CCCACCGGCGAATACTCGATCGCGGCGTGCGCCTTCGCTTTGTCGGGCGTCCAGGCCGTCTGCTCGAACCACGCGCCTGCCAAACTCTCGATGCGTGCGCGCATGAGGTTGAAGTCGCGCGGCGCTTCGGGTACGCGCTCGGACAGGCCGACGGAACGGAGCAGCTCGACGGTTCGTGTGGTGTAGCCGATCGCGCGCGGATGAGGCGAGCTTCCGGGATGGCGCTCGACGAGGATGGTGGGCACACCGTGATGCGCGAGAAACAAGGCAGCGGCCGAGCCGACGAGGCTGCCCCCGACGACGAACACGAACGTAGCTTCTTGTTGCATGACGTAACTCCGTGACTTCCGTCAGCGCCTTCGCTTGTTCGAAGGCGCGAACTTCTCGTGATCGATCGGAACCCTCAGGATGCCTTCGAGCATCACTCGCAGCGTCCAGCGAAAGCGCGCTTTGCCGCCCGACAGCAGCGCTTCGCGCACGCGATGAATGCGTGGAAACTCGGCCTCCGACACTGCACCGACGGCACCGGCGACGTGCGCCAGCGGATCGACGTCTTTCGAACGCTGCGTATGCTCGAACGCGATCGCCGTGACGTAGAGCATCAGCAGGTCCACGGCCCAAGCCGCGGTCGCTTCATCGACGCCGGCTTCGTCGAGGATCTCGAGCAACGTCTCGATGAAGCGCAGCGCGTTCGGGCCCGCGGCGATGGTGCTCAGCGCGAGTTGAGCGAGCCCGCGATGCTGCGTAAGCACCTGGTAATACGAAACAAGTACAGCATTCAGCCGCTCCTGCCAGGGTTTGCCGTGAGCGGCTTTCGTGGACACCCGCGCCAGCGCGCGGTCGAGCACGAGCGCGTGAAGCTGATGTAGGTCGTCGACGTAGACGTAGAGCGAGGCCGGCCCGGTATCGAGCGCCTTGGCGACGCTGCGGAGGCTCATCCCGTCTAGCCCATGTTCCGCCAGCAGTTCGAGCGCTTTGGCGACGATGGCACCGTGACTGAGCGGCTCTTTGACGCGGCCGCCGCGGCGTCCGACGACTTTCTTGGGCTCGAATGGATCGCGTTCGTCGACCACTCACGAATGATGTTCGTCACGAATGGCGTTCGTCAAGTCGGCGCAGCGCGGCGACCTTTTTTCTGGGAACGGCCCGCGAACATCACTGCGCAAGCGCTTCACTGCATTCGACGAGAATGAGTCGCGAAGCTAATAGCGACATCTTCACCGCGACGTGCCCCTCCCGCGGTGGATGAAATATTGCCAAGTAACTATTTGGGATAGTGCCGCCTTTGCTTGACAAGGCAAGTGGCGCGAAGCAAATGCCGCCATGTAGTTAATGAATCTCATTTTCGTTATTGGCGCATTCTGGGCAATCCTCATGACGTTTTCGTTCCGACTTCCGGCGCGCGCCGAGGGGCTGGATGGCGGCGCCGCGTTGGATCCCCTGATCGACGCTGGGGCGCTCCCCGGCGCCGAGGACGCGAGCGCTGCCGACGCGGAGGTCGAGCACGCGTCGCGCGCGCGAGCGAGCGCGGGCGATGCGGTGGCGATCCCCCAAGATCCCTTCGCGTCCGCGCAGGCGGCGGAGTCGCTCAGCGTCGGCGACTCGCCGATCGCGGTCGAGGTGCACGCGCGCTCGCGCGCCGAGCAGCTGCGGCGCTCGGCGCTGGCCGTCAGCGTGGTCGAGGTGGAGGGCGCGAAGCGCGGCAGCGCCGATCTGGGCGAGGTGCTCGCGCGCGTGGAGGGCGTGACCGTGCGCCGCAGCGGCGGACTCGGCTCCGACCAACAGCTCTCGCTGGCCGGGCTCGAAGGCGAGCAGATCCGCTTCTTCCTCGACGGCCTACCGCTCGAGCTCGCGGGCTATCCGCTCGGCATCGCCAATGTGCCGGTGAATGCGCTCGAGCGCATCGAGATCTATCGCGGCGTGGTCCCGATCCGCTTCGGCGCCGACGCGCTCGGCGGTGCGCTCAACTTGACCACGCGCGCGCCGCGCCCCGGCCTGCACGGCGCGGCTTCGTACCAGGGCGGCTCGTTCGACACGCATCGCGCCACGCTGTCGGCGTCCGCCGAGCGGCGCGGCTTCTTCGCCAAGCTCGACGGCTTCGCCGACTACTCCGCCAACGACTATCCGATCCATGTGCCCGTCGCGAACGCCGACGGTGAGCCCGCGATCGCGCGCGTTCATCGCTTCCACGACGGCTACCGCGCCGAGGGCGGCAGCCTGAGTTTGGGCGCGGTCGGTAAGCCCTGGGCCGAGCGGCTGTCGCTGCGCATGTTCGCGACCGACTACCACAAACAGCTGCAGAGCGACCCGTACATGGTCGTGCCTTACGGCGGCGCCCGCTCAGCAGGGCTCTCTTCCGGCGCGAGCGCCTGGTATCGCCAGACGATCGCGCGGCGGCTCGAGCTCGACCTGAGCGGCGGCTACACCTACTCAGAGACGCGCCTGCGCGATCTCAGCGACTGCTTCTACGATTGGTTCGGGCGCTGCACGCCGAGCGCGAAGCCGGGCGAGATCCGCGATCTCGGCTCCGACGCGCGCATCCGCCAGCACGCGCTGCCCCTGCGCGCCAACGCGAGCTACGCGCTCGGCGACGACCAGCGCTTCGGCCTCTCGCTCGCGCCTACCTACGTGACCCGCAGCGGGAGCGATCCCTACAAGCGCGCGGCCGGCATCCGCGATCCGCTCGACGCCGAGCGCCGGCTCGCGACCGTGGT
>CAZYWR010000454.1:0-5951 GCA_964651185.1 uncultured Polyangiales bacterium | reverse complement strand
GAGCCACAGGGGGCGGTCGGGCGCGCGCTCCGCGCCGTAGGTCGCGAGCAGCGCCTGCGCTTCGATCGGATCGCCCAGCGTGGTGCCGGTCCCGTGTGCCTCCACGACGTCGATGTCGGCGGGCGTGAGCTGGGCCGCGGCGAGCGCTTGCCTGATCACGAGCTCTTGCGCGGGACCATTGGGTGCGGTCAGTCCCTGACTCTTCCCGTCTTGGTTGACGGCGGAACCGCGCACCAAGGCCAACACAGGGTGGCCGTTGCGACGCGCGTCCGAGAGGCGCTCGAGCACCAGCATGCCCACGCCTTCGCCCCAGCTGGTGCCATCGGCGGCATCGGAGAAGGGCTTGCAGCGGCCATCGGCGGCCAGGCCGCGCTGCCGGCTGAACTCCACGAACACGCCTGGCGTCGCCATCACGGTCGCGCCGCCGGCCAGCGCCAGATCACACTCGCCTTGGCGCAGCGCCTGACACGCCAAGTGTAAGGTCACGAGCGAAGACGAGCAGGCCGTGTCCAAGGTGACGGCAGGACCTTGCAATCCCAGCGTGTACGCGATGCGCCCCGACGCGACGCTGTTCGCGGAGCCGATCGAGGCGTACCCTTCGAGCTCGGTCGGGAGCGCGAGCATCGCGTAGTCATTCGACAGCAGACCGACGAAGACGCCGGTCGCGCTCCCTTCGAGCGTGCTCGGATCGATGCCGAGGCGCTCCAGGGCTTCCCAGGTGGTTTCGAGCAACAGACGATGCTGCGGATCGATGGCCAGCGCTTCGCGCGGGCTGATGCCGAAGAAGGCCGGATCGAACTCGGCGGCGCCCTGGAGAAAACCTCCTACGTGGACCGTGCTCTTCCCCTTCGCCTCCGGGTCTGGGTCGTACAGGGCTTCGACGTCCCAGCCGCGATCCGCCGGGAATTCGACGATCGCGTCGGTCTCATTCACGAGCAGCTGCCACAGCTTCTCCGGGGAGTCGGCCCCGCCGGGGTAGCGGCAGCTCATGGCGACGATGGCGATGGGCTCCGCGCTGGCGCGCGACGCGCGCACCGGCGAGCTGGGCACCGCGGTGCGCGCCTCGACCAGGTGGGCTTCGAGATAGCGGACGAGGGCGCTCGGCGTAGGGTGATCGAACAGTAAGGTGGCGGGCAAGCGCAGGCCCGACAGGGTCGTAAGGTGATTGCGCAGCTCCACGGCCATCAGCGAGTCCATGCCCAGCTCGGAGAGTGGACGGCTCGCTTCGACGCTCGCCGCCTTCACGCCCATCACGGCGCTGATGGCGGCCGCCACGGCGTCGAGCAGCAGCTGCTCTCGTTCGCCCTCGCGCGCGGCGGCGAGCCGCGACGTCAGGGTGGTCTGCGCGCTGGCGGCCGCGCGACGCAGGCGCGGGCGCACGAATCCGCGCAGCAAGGTGGAGACCGGCGCCTCGGAGGCTCCCAGCCGCTGTAGGTCGAAGCGCGCGAGGACGGGATGCGCGACCGCGCGCGCGAGCGCGGCGTCCAACAACGACAGGCCCTGCTGCGAAGAGAGCTCGAGCATGCCGCTGCGCGCCACGCGATCGAGGTCGTTGCCGGCGAGCTGCGCCGCCATCCCCGACGCGGACCACACGCCCCAGCACAGCGAGCTGGCCGCGAGCCCGCACGCGCGGCGGTGCTGGGCGAGCGCGTCGAGGAACGCATTCGCTGCCGCGTAGTTGGCCTGCCCCGCTCCGCCGAGCACGCCGGACACCGACGAAAACAGCGCGAAAACGGCCAGATCGTAGGCGCGCGTGAGCTCGTGCAGATGCCAGGCGCCGGTGACCTTGGGAGCGAACACGCGCGCGATCGTCTGCGCGCTCTGCCGCGACACGACCGCGTCGTCGATCACGCCGGCCGTGTGGAACACGGCCCTGAGGGGTTGCTCGGGCGAGATCGATGCGAGCAGCTCGGCGAGCTGCGCGCGGTCCGAAACATCGCACGCCGCCAACCGCACCGACGCGCCCTTCGCCTCGAGCCGCGCGCGCAGGTCTTCGCCCTGCCCCGAACGCGAGCACAAGAGGAGGTGTCGTGCGCCGTGCTGCGTCACCAAGTGCTCGGCGAGCAGAGCGCCCAGCGCGCCGGTGCCTCCGGTGATCAGCACCGTTCCTTCGCGAACGGCGTGGAGCCCGCGGAGCTCGTGCACATCCCCCGCTCGCTCTTGCGGGCGCGCGTCACGGACCAGACGCGGCGCCAGCAGGCTTCCTTTGCGCAGCGCGAGCTGCGGCTCGTCCGCTCTCGCAGCCGCTGCGCGCACGGCGAGCAGCGAGTCGGACGCGCCAGGCTCGTCGAGGTCGAGCAGCGTCAGACCCGCATCGGGATGCTCAGACTGGGCCGCGCGCACGAGCCCCCAAAGCGGCGCGTGCGTCAGATCGATCTCATGGGCGTCGGGCCCTGCCGCGACGGCGAGCCGGGTCAACAAGAGCAAGCGACTTCTCGCGAGCCGCTCCTCGGAGAGCCATGCTTGAAGCGCGCGGAGAACCCGGTCGGTCGCAGCTTGCGCGCATGCCGCGACCTCCCCATCCACGGGGACGATGCAAGGGAACACCACGAGTTCCGGCGCCGGCACCCCCGCGTCGAGCGCGGAGATCAAGGCCGCGACGTCCGCGTACTTGGCCGCGGGCGCAACCGCCGCTGCCAAGCTGCCTTCCGGTGCCACGCCCAAGAGCGCAGCCTCGTCGAGCGCCACCTCCGATCCGTCCGCGAGGGCCGGCAGCGGCGTCCAGTCGACAGCATAAAGGACGTCTTTCGTCTGATCAGCAGACTGCACCTGCGCCGCGGACGCCGGACGCGTGCGGAGCGCCGCGATCTCGGCGACCGTCGCGCCCGTGGGATCTGCCAGCAGCAGCGACCAATGATGAGGCGCGAGCGTCTGCATCCTTACGCGCAGCGCGCGCGCGCCGGCAGCAGTCAGGCGGACGCCCTGCCACGCGAAGGGCAACGCCGCCCCTTCGACTTCGCCTTGCAGCCCGAGCAAATGCAGCGCGGCGTCCATCAACGCCGGGTGCAGTCCGTAGCGCGATGCGTCCACGCTCGCGTTCGCCGGCAGCTCGACCTCCCCGAACAGCTCGTCGCCCCGTCGATAGGCCGTCTGCAGACCGCGGAAGTCTTCGCCGTAGACCACGCCGGAACGCGCGAAGGCCTCGTAGAGACCGTGGAGGTCGATGGGCTCGGCGCCTTCTGGAGGCCAAGTGCGCAGGTCGTCGGGGAGGCTCGAGGCGTCCGCCCCGAGCACGCCGGTCGCGTGCCGCGTCCAGCTCTCGTCGCTTCCTTCCTGCCGCGAATAGACCGTCAGCGAGCGCTGACCCTGCGCGTCCGCTCCGCTCACCGACAGCTGCAGCTGCAGCGCGCCGCGCTCAGGAATCACCAGCGGCGCCTCCAGCGTCAGCTCCTCCAGCGTCGACAGACCCACCCGCTCCGCCGCCGCCAGCGCCAGCTCCACGAAGCCCGTGCCGGGCAAGATCACCGTCCCGAACACGCGATGGCCCGACAGCCACGGCTGACTCGAGAGCGACAGCCGCCCCGTCAACACCATCCCCTCCCCCGTCGCAAGCTGCACGCTCGCACCCAGAAGCGGATGCTCCGCCGAAGACAAACCCGCCGAAGACACATCGCCACGCAGCGACCGATGCGGCGTGAGCCAGTAAGACTCCCGCTGGAACGCGTACGTCGGAAGCGACACCCGGCGACCGCCCCACGACGACAACAGCCGCTCCCAGTCCACCCGCTCGCCGCTCGCGTGCAGTCCTCCCAGCGCCGCCAGCACCGACTCGCTCTCCCCGCGCTCCTTACGGAGCGTCGGCCACACCGACATCTCCGTGCCCTCCCCGCTCCACGCCTCGCGCGCCAGCGAAGACAGCACCCCCTGCGGACCCAGCTCCACGCACGTCGTCACGCCCGCCGCCTGCAGCGACTGCAATCCCGCAAAGAACCGCACTGGCTCCCGGACCTGACGCACCCAGTACGATGCGCTCCCGAACTCCTCTGCGCCCAGCGCGCCGCTCACGTTCGACACCACCGGCAGCTCCGCCTTACGCAGCGAAAGACTCGCCACCACCGCCCCGAACTCCGCCAGCATCGGCTCCATCCGCGCCGAGTGGAACGCGTGGCTCACAGACAGACGACGGACCTTACGCCCCTGACCCCGGCACCACTGCTCTACCTCCTCCACCGCATCCGCGTCCCCGGACACCACGACCGACCGCGGACCGTTCACCGCCGCGAGCGACAGCCGCGACCCGTAACCACCAAGCACGCGCTCGACCTCGCTCTCCTCCACGTCCAGCGCAGACATCGCACCACCCGCCGCGAGACCCTGCATCAGACGCGCGCGCGCAGCCACCAGCTTGCAGCCGTCCGACACAGACATCACTCCAGCCACGTGCGCCGCCGCGATCTCCCCCAACGAGTGACCCAGCAAATACTCCGCGCGAACGCCCAGCCACACCAGATAGCGATACAGCCCCACCTCCAACGCGAACAGCGCTGGCTGCGCGTAACCCGTCTGCTCCAGCAGCGACGACATCTCGCTCCCGGCCGCCGCGAACATCACCTCTTGCAGAGGACGCTCCAGCAGACCCGAGAACCCCGCGAACACCGAATCCAGCGCCTCGCGGAACGCCCCGTGCCCCTCGTACAGCTCCTTCCCCATCTGCGCGCGCTGACTGCCTTGGCCCGTGAACAGAAAACCGATGCGACCGCCTTTGCGCGCGCGACCACGGTGCACGCGCGACGACGCCTCACCTGACCTCACCGCCTCCAGGCTCGCCTCCAGAGACGACGCGCTCTCCGCGCATATCACCGCACGATGCTCGAAGCGCGACCGCGTCGTCGCCAACGAGTACGCCACGTCCAACAGCGACTGCTCAGGGTGCGTCGCCACGTGCGAAACAAGACGCTCCGCCTGCGCTCGCAGCCCCTCCTCGCTCTTCCCTGAAAGCACGAACGGTAACAAGCCCATGGCCTCCGGCCCCGGATCTGTCGATGCCGACTCCGCAGGCGCCTCTTCCAGGATCACGTGCACGTTCGTGCCGCTTATCCCGAACGACGACACCCCACCCAGACGCGCTCCTTCCCGCTCCCATACCGACGACTCCCGAAGCAGCTGCACCGTCCCTGACGACCAGTCCACGTGACGAGACGGTACCTCCGCGTGCAGGCTCTTCGGCAGCACCCGGTGCTGCAGCGCCAGCACCATCTTGATCACCCCTGCTGCACCCGCCGCCGCTTGCGTGTGACCCAAGTTCGACTTCACCGACCCCAGCCACAACGGACGACTCGCCTCACGCTCCGCACCGTACGTCGACAGCAATGCGTGCGCTTCGATCGGGTCCCCGAGCTTCGTTCCCGTACCGTGCGCCTCCACCATATCCACATCACGCGACGACACACCTGCGTTCGACAGCGCTTGCCGGATCACTTGCTCTTGCGCGGGACCGTTCGGCGCGCTCAAACCCTGACTCTTCCCGTCTTGGTTCACCGCTGAACCGCGAACCAACGCCAGCACCGGATGACCCTTCCGACGTGCGTCCGAAAGACGCTCCAGCACCAACATCCCTACGCCTTCCGACCAACCCGTCCCGTCCGCCCCGTCCGAGAACGACTTGCAGCGACCGTCTCCTGCCAACCCGCGCTGACGGCTGAATTCCACGAACAGACCGGGCGTCGCCATCACCGCAGCGCCCCCCGCAAGCGCCAGCTCGCACTCCCCGTGACGAAGCGCCTGACACGCCAAGTGCAACGCCACCAACGAAGACGAGCACGCCGTGTCGATCGGCAGCGCCGGGCCCTGCAAACCCAAGCTGTACGATCTCCGACCCGACGCCACGCTGCTCGTGGTTCCCGTCAGCAGATAGCCTTCGACCTCCGGCGAGCCACCGAACAAACCATACTGGTTCTGGGCCAAGCCGAGGAACACGCCGGTCGCGCTCCCGTGCAGACTGCTCGGATCGA
>CAZYWR010000453.1:0-1770 GCA_964651185.1 uncultured Polyangiales bacterium | reverse complement strand
GGCCATCTGCGGCTCGCGCAGGGCATGGTCGCGCTGGGCAGTTATCAAGTGCGCGAGTGCAGCGCACACTGCCGCGACGCCGAGCGCGTGTTTCGCGACAGCTGCGCGCACGCCGGCTGGGAGCTGAGCATGGCGCAGGTGCACCAGCTGTTCGCGAGCGCGCTCGCGGCGCGTTACCACGAGCTCACGCCCAAGCTCGAGCTGTGCCGGCGCGAGGCGCAGGAGCGAGGCGACGTGTGGACCCAGAGCGCGCTGCTCGGGATCGAGGCGCTCGGGCCAGCGCTCGCGCACGACGACGCCGCGCGTGCGCGCGCGCAGCTCGAACAGCTCGCGGCGCGCTGGCCGGCGCGAGGTACGCCGCACGTGCAAGCCCTGTTGGCGCTGCTGGGCCGGGGTGCGCTCGCGCTCTACGAAGCGCAGGCAGCGGGGCAGCTCGCCCTCGATGAGCGTGAGCTCAAGCCGTTCTCGCGCGCACCGTTCGCGCGCATCGCGCTGGTCGAGCTGTACGGGCGCAGGCGCGCGCTCGCCTACGCGCACGCGCGGGAGCCGGCGCTCCTGCGCGCGCTCGAGGCCAGCGCGCGCAAGCTGCTGCGCGAGCGTGAGCCAGCGGCGTTCGGCTTCGGCGAGCTCCTGCGCGCGAACGCGCACGCGCTGCGCGGCGCATCGGGGCCGGCCCTGAAGGCGCTCGAGCAGGCGCAAGCCGCGCTCGATCCGCTCGGGCTCGCACAGTGGGTGTTGCCGGCGCGCTGGGCGTGGGGCCGGCTCGCGGGGGGCGCGCGAGGAGCTTCCCTCGCAGAGAGCGCGCGGGCGCAGCTCGTGCAACGAGGCGTACGCGCGCCAGAACGCTTCGCCGCGATGATGCTGCCCGGGTTCCGCTTCGATTGAGCGCGCTGCGCCCGGGAGTCTTACCCGCTCCCGCTCCCCCCGAACCAAGTGAGGTCAGGAGATCGCGTCGGGGTCCTCCTCGTCGCACCGAGTTCTTGGATCACGGCTTCAACGTGAACGCTGCGCTACCCCGCCGCTACACGGCTCCGTGGACCGCATACGACCGGCTTTGCCGGAGCATGATTACTCTCCCGCGGCGAGGATCTTGCGCGTCAAGGTCGCGATGCCGAGGCTCGGGAGCGCGGCGTCCGCGACGCGTTTGAGCCCGTCGCGCTCCTCGCCCTCGGCGCGATCGAGCCGGTAGACCTCCACTTGGAGCGCGCGATGGGTCAGCACGTGCGTGACGGCGCCGAGCTTGCGTCGCGAGAGCGCGCCACGCAGGCCCAACTGCGCGGTAAGGGCATCCGCATCGGCGCGGCGCTGGCCGGGGTGGAGCGGGCAGCCCCAGAGACCGCTGAACAGGCTTCCTTCGTGGCGCGCGAGCCAGAGCTCCCCGCCAGGGGCGCGCGCGACGAGCGCGACCAGCTGCACCGGCTTCGGAGGACGCTTCTTTGCCGGTACGGGCAGCTCGTCCACGCGCGCCTGCTTGCGCGCCGCGCACACGCCGCGCAGCGGGCAAGCCGGGCAGCCGGCGTTCGTGGGGGTACACACGCGCGCGCCCAGCTCCATCAGCGCCTGATTGAGCGCGCCCGGGCGCGCGCCCGCGACCAGCCGCTCGGCCTCGCTCCAAAGCGCGCGTTCGGTCGCGCGCTCGCCGAGGGGCGTGTCGATGCACAGGACGCGGGCGAGCACGCGCGCCACGTTGCCGTCCACGATCGGCTCCGCGAGGTCGAAAGCGATGCTGCCGATGGCTCCCGCTGTGTAACGGCCGATGCCGGGCAGCGC
>CAZYWR010000452.1:0-11155 GCA_964651185.1 uncultured Polyangiales bacterium | reverse complement strand
GCTCTACGCGGCGGCCGTGCTGGCATTTCCCGCCCGCTTCTTGCGCCGCCTGCTGGGCGTGATGGCGGGATTGTGCGCGCTGACGACGCTCAACCTGTTGCGGATCGCGGCGCTCTACTTCGTGGGGACGCACGCACCGCGCGCGTTCGACGCGGTGCACGAGGAGCTGCTCCCGTAGTTCCTCGTCGCGTTCGCCACCGGTGTCTTTGCGCTCTGGGCGAAGTGGGCGAGCTCCGGTCCGCGGGCGCGCGAAAGTTCGGAATTCGATGAAGCTCGCGTCGGCGGCTCCTAGCCTTGCTTGAGAGCGTCCCCTCGCGCGGAGCGCTGCCAGACCGAACAGGCGCGTGCGGACCACGTCTCCGGGCAATCGGTGTTGCGCTCTGCCCAGCGAAAGGCGCCCGCGCGCAAGAAGCGCCGGCGCGAGCGCGGATGGTTCCTGTCTGTCGCCCGGAAACGCGAGGCGAAGTGGCGATGAAAGGTCACGGCCTTGTAACGATCGCCATCGAGGCGCTGAGTACACTACGCAGCCCTAGCCCCGCCTAGGTAGCGCGCGGCGGATAAGTCCGTCCCGTCATGCGCGCCGACTGTCACCCGCCAGGTCAGGAACCCTTCAGCGTGGACGAGGCTCGCGATGTCAGAGCAACCTAGTTTTCGGCTGTCCAAGATCGCGGGGGCGGCTGCGCTCGCGTTCAGTCTCGCCTTCGGCCTCGGCCGCTACACAGGCTCCAAGCCCGTAGGCGAACGCGCGAGCACGCAAACCAAGCCCAGCCCGGACGCCATGTCCGGGCAGTCGCTCGTTTACAAGATCCCCGTGTCTATCTCCCAGGCGCGTTTGGGACCGTCGGACGCGCTCGTTACGCTCGTACAATGGTGCGATCTGCCAGATCCCGGTTGCGCGGAGGCCGAGCCCGCCGTGCAGGCTGCGCTGAAGCGGCACGGCAAGGATGTCCGTCTGGTCTTTCGCCACTTCCTCAACACGTCGCGCGCCGATTCGGCGCTCGCTCATGAATTCGCGCGGGTCGCCTTCGAGCAAGCGGGCAAGTTTTGGGAAGCCCGGGCGCTGCTCCTCCACTACCAAGGCGAGGTCACCTACGAGCTGCTCGAAGGCTACACGAAGCAGCTCGGCATGAATTGGACGCACGTACGCCCTGCTCTCGACGAACACACGCACTCGGGGCACGTCGCTGCGGACCGGCTATTTGCCGAGATGTTCGACGTGCGTTCGACGCCGGCCTTCTTCGTCAATGGCCGTCCGGTCACGGGCCGCCTGACCGAGCAAAACCTCGAAGCGATGATCGCCGAAGAGCTTACGCGTGCCAAGGCGCTGCTCGCGGGCGGCGTGGAGAAGGAAAACCTGTACGCCGAGCTGACCAAGAACGGAGTCTGGAACCGTCTGCCCAAGGCGCGGCCTCACGAGTAAGGAAGGCCCATGCTGGGGACTTCACGAACGCGCGTCGGTCCGGCCCGCAATGCTAACCTTTCGCCCGTCGGGCTAGCTCGTCTGCCGGCTCGCCGCGCACCAGCCTCGTTTCGCTGCCGCGGAGGATTTCATGTTCGGCCCTCAACGTTTTGCGCCCGCACCGACCGTCGCGCTCGCGGGCAGTCTGTGGATCTCGGCTTGCGCGAACTCTGGCCCGGCCGACGATCATCTGCATTCTGCCGGCACGGCCGACCATGACGCCGGCGCTGGCCGAGCCGATTTCATGGCACCAAGCGCGCCCGAGATCGCGGGAAGCCAAGCCGAGCTCAGGTGCGATCCGGCGCGGGCGTCGGATGATCTCCCCGCGCGCAGCGTCGCCATGACGCGGCCGAAGACGGCCAGCACGACCCCGATCGCCACGGACGACCTGTTCAGCGAGTTTCGCTCGTACTGCGGTGGCTGTCACGTCGATCAAGCGCAGGGCAACTTTCAGGTTAGCCGCCAAGACTTCCACGAAAAGGTCGCTCAGGATTCGCTCGACCGCATCCGTTCCAACGATACGACGCTGGTCATGCCCAAGTACGGTCCGGCGTACAAGGATCGCGCGCCCACCGATCCAGTCGTAGGGTTCTCCAATCTGCTCGAAGCGTGGTTTCAGGCGGGACGTCCAGACGACGTTTTTTACGCGAACACGGCCAGCGATGCGAACGGCGGAAGCTACTCCCTGACCAAGGACGTGGGAACCCAACTCACGAACCTCGGCAATTGCGTTCCGGGCAAAGCCGGGTTCGCGTCCGAGACCGAAAAGAGCGCGCAGCTCGATCAAATGTTCGCGCAGGCAGCGGCGCTTCCAGAACGGCTCGATCAGACCGACCTGTTCACCTTCGACTCCAAAATCCTCGCGGAGCAAGGCGTGGTCGCGTACGTGCCCGGCTATCCGCTCTGGTCCGACGGCGCCAAGAAGCTTCGTATGGTCCGTGTCCCGCGCGGCACGTCGATCAAGTTCGACAAAGCTACACAGACCTTCGAGGTCCCACCCAACACCCGCTTCTACAAGACGTTCCTCAAGCAGGTCGTCGATAAAGACGGCCGCGTGAGCTTCCGCAAGATGGAGACGCGCGTCATCGTCGCGCGCCCCGACGATGACACGAAGGACGGCCTCGACCGCCCGACCGCGCTATTCGGAAGCTACATCTGGAACGACCAGGAGACCGAGGCGACCCTGCTTCGCGATCCTCTCCGTAACGGCAAGCCCTTTCGCGACCACTTGCTCACCTACTATCTGGACGAACAGAAGGTCGAAGCGCTCATCCGTCAAGGCGTGCCCGACCTGGAGAAAGAGCTCGAGGATCAGCACCTCCAGCGCAAGTACGCAGTGCCGGGCAGCGATCGATGCCTGCACTGCCACATGGGCTCGCCCAGCAAGAGCTTCGTGCTCGGTTTTACGCCGCTTCAGATTCAGCGCCGTCCAGAAGGCGAGGGCGGGGTCATCGAGCCCACCGGTCCCGATGAGCTCACGCAGCTCCTGCGCCTCATTTCGTACGGCGTGATCACCGGCATCAACTCGCCCGACGAAGTCACCTTACTCGAGAACTCGCAGGGCAGCCGCGCCCCCAGAAACGACTACGAGCTCGTGGCGCAAGGCTACATGCTCGGCAACTGCTCCCACTGCCACAACCCCCGCGGCTTTCCTTCTTACGCAGCCCCCGAGCTCCGCGACGTCCTCAACTTTCTCCCCAGCGACACCGGCGGCATCTTCCAGTTCCCACTCGACAAGTTCAGCCCGCGCATCAAGCGGGGCGTCAATCAGGACGTCCCAGTCGCGTACATCACGCCCTCATTGTACGACCTGGCCGTTGCTTACGCCGAGGTCGATCCGGACACTGGCGCCGTCGTCGCAGCCAAAACCGTGGTCTATCCCGAGGGCATGGGGGCGCGCTCCGCGCCGATCTTTGCGCCATGGCGCAGCCTCATCTATCGCAACGTGGATACACCGTTCAGCTACGAGGATGACAGCGCGATCTTCCCGCATATGCCGCGCGATACCGCGGGCTACGACTGCCGGGCTCGCCAGCTGCTGGGCACATGGATGGTGAGTATTCCCGCGAGTTTCCGAAGTACTCCTGGGACGTACCTAAATCCGGCCAGCAGCAAAATAGTCAATTTGGACGTCTATCCGGAGGCCAACTACAATCCAGTGGACCTCGACGTGCGGGCGCAACCTTACGTCGAGGTGCGGCCCGACGAAGGCAAGTACGAGCAGCGAAAGAACGAAGCCGACGCGCGGGTGGCCGCATTCCAACAGAGTATCCGATATCAGTATTGCCCTGACACGACCGACATTATCGATCCCGAGGTGGAGCAAGGTCTCCGGTTAGTCCCCGATCGAGAGCAATACCAGAGCCCTCCAGGCGGATGCTCGGACCTCCCACTGGCTGTGCAGGCCGGCGCGTTGCCAAGTCCGGAAAGGGCAAACGTCCAACGGGAATGCCAATTCGGGCCGCTTCCGACTCCGCAGCGCGCGCACTGGTTTGTTTTAGATCTTACGGATCCGCCAGGGGACTGGCAGCCGCGAAGAGGAGATTGGCAAGACAAGCTCGTAAGCGGAGATGTCCCCACCATTGCGAGCCTCACAGATCCGACGCTCGTTGGGCCCACTGGCAACGAATGGCGAAACATACGCATTCTGACTGGCGTAGATCCGTGGGGCGAGCGCGACGGTTCAGGAAAGCATCCCGTCGTGGGTCCTGGGATCCGTGTCACGAAGGAGCTGCGCGATTTTGCGCTTACAGAAGTGCCGCTCGGTATATGGAAAAAGAGCGATGCATGCACGTTTGCAGGCGTTCCTCGAGCGTCTGCGTACTCCGGCGATCAAAGACCGCGTTGGATGGACGAAAGCCCGGACGTCGCAGACGATCCGGATGCGCCCGTGTATACGATCTCGCCGGGTGCACAAGTATTCACCAGCATCTGCAGCAACTGCCACGGCCCGCAGGCCGATTCGCACGGTCGAATGGCAGACACGGTCGCCGATCTCACGGGGGGAAACACCCGCGTAGCAAACCTTCGTGACGGCATTTTCGGACCGGTCACGAGTCCGGGCGACAATCGAGCGCGCGTGTTTGGCGTTGCCTCCGCTGGAGATCTTACCGCCGACGACTGGGCGGCGCGTTATCTACTTTGGATGGGGAACGGCGGCACGCAGCGGCAAATTCCTGAAACCGTCCTGCTCGTGGTCGCGCACACCAACGTCCTCGGAATTCCACGACCGCCGGCGGGAGTCGGCAACGTAGGGGCGAACATGCTGGCCGTCGCGGAGGCACTCTGCCAAGACGAGTTGCCGTTTCGTGAAATTCACGGCGATGTGGCGAATTATACCGCGGGTCAGGGCCTCATCTTCGATGTCGCCCACGGCGCCATCGACGATAGCGTCAAAGCGGGAGGAACACCGGAGCTGCTTGCCCTGATCACGAAGAACGGTGACGACGATCTTTGGCAGCGCATCTGCGCATTGGACAATCCCCCTCCGGTTCGCGTCGTGGTTCACACGGCCCAGCAGCGGACGAAATTCGAAATGCCGCCGATCCTGCTTTATGCGCGGGATCAAGCCGACATGATCATGAAAGATCAGTCGGGCAATCCCCTTGAGACGGGGCGTCCGCTGCTCTTTCAGAGAAGTGCGTATCCGAGCGGAGTGCCGATCGGCGATCACCGCGGCAACGTGCAACCGGAGCTGCGGGACGACAATCTCGCGCCATGGTGCATCCTCCGACCGCAAACGCCAGACGACGTCACGCGCTTCGGAGATGAGGCGAGCCTCCTCGCCGATTATCGCGACCAGCGTCACGACAGCCAAGCCAACCCGCCCTATTGTCCGGACGAGCTGGTGGCGAAGATTCAGCTCCAAGAGCAGGCGCACGCAGGGCCCCTGTTCGATATTGCTGACGGCGCGGATTGGGCTCGCCGAGGCGCGATGAACGCGGGCTTGTCCGTGTTTGTGTATCTGGATGCCCTCGCAAAGGGGCAAGTGAAGAGCCCGGTCGCCTACGATCATTGCGAGGATCTGCAATGAGCTCGATCCGAAGGCGCGAACGGCGGACGCGCAGCCGTAGCCGGCACGCGCTTGCAGCCGGCGCCCTGCTGGCGGCGCTGCTCGCTGCGGGCTGTGGCGACGACGGTGACGAACCGAGGAGCGTTCTGGACGCCGCGCTGACGGGTATACGGGAAGGCGGGACCGACAAGGGCGTGCGAGCGGACGCTGCAGGGCAATGCGTGTCAGTCGACGCAGGCAGCTCATGCGAAACCGGGATGCACTGTGCTTCAGGCCGTTGCGAGGTGGACTATTGCGGGGACGGCATCCGTAACGGCACCGAGCAGTGCGATGACGGTAACCAACTTCCGGGTGACGGTTGCGACCCCGCCTGTCGAAGCGAATTTCACGGATGCGGCGATGGCAAGCTCGATGCGGGCGAAGAGTGCGACGACGGCAACCGCATCGACAACGACGCGTGCGCCAACGACTGCACGAAGAACGTATGCGGCAATAGCCGCATCGACGTTGGAGAGGAGTGCGACGACGGCAACTACCTCGACACGGATGACTGCTCGAACCACTGCACGATCAATGAGTGCCGTAACGGGCGTCTTGACCCGGGCGAGGAATGCGACGACGGCAACACGAACGACTTCGATGGCTGCACGAACGACTGCATGATCTCGATCTGCGGCGACGGAAAGGTCGAAAAGCACGAGACCTGCGACGACGGGACCGCGCTCAATGGCGATTCGTGCCCAAGCAGTTGCGTGAACTCGACGTGTGGAAATGGCGTCGTGGAAGTGGGTGAGGCGTGCGACGGAGTGCAGGTGGAGATGGGCGGTAAGTTCTGGAACTGCAGTGCGGACTGCAAAACGAAAGAAGAAGCCTCGGATTGTGAGAAGTGTCAGAACGAGCAGTGCTCGTCGTACATGGGTGTCGATCTGGTAAGCGGCTGCTTTGTCAAGGTAGACCCAGAGTACGGAGCAGTCGCCGGAGATCCAACCTTCATCCAGGATTGCATCGATGTGGTGACTTGCGCGCTCGTCCACGAGTGCGGGCTGGGCTCGATTCTGGATGGCGTAGATGGCAGCCGGTGTTACTGCGGCTCGGCGTCGGTCGACGAGTGTGCGGCGATGGGCCCTGCTGCGGATGCGCCGTGCATCCAGGAGTGGCAGAGCGCGGCGAAGTCCCAGATAAACACGGAGGTCCAAGGCCGGTTTACGGATCTCTCGTACGCGACCGGTTGGGCTTACTATTTGCTCGATTGTTACAGCAGTCCGAGCTACTGCGGTGCAGTGTGCGTTCCGAAGTGAACGCGGCTGCTTTCAGATGTTGAGGGCGTGGGGCGCGGGCCGAGCGCACCTCGCAGCATGCCTCGTGCTGAGCTCTCCTCTATGGAGCTGCGAAGCTGCGAGTGGTTATCGAGACCGCAGCTATTCCGTACCGGCGCCAGGCGATGCGCCGGCGACCGGGTCTGTTGACCTTCCTCAGTCGCCGGCGCCGACGCACGTCGAGAGCGAGCTCCGCTGCGATCCGGCGCGAGCGTCCGACCCGCTCCCTCCGCGCGCGGTGGTGATGACCCGCTCGCGCGCGAGTACGCCGGAGCCACATGCGACCGATGACCTATTTCGCGAGTTCCGATCGCACTGCGGCGGGTGCCACGTGGAACAAGGCCAAGGCGGCTTCCAAGTTTCGCGCGACACGTTTCGTGAGAAGGTCGGGGAAGACTCGCTCGCCTCGATTCGATCGAACGATCCCGCGACGGTGATGCCGAAGAACGGGCGGGCCTACAAGGACCTGCTTCCGAATGACCCCTTGATAGACTTTTCTAACCTGCTCGAGGTGTGGCTCCGCGCGGGGCGGCCCGACGCCGTGTTTTACGTGTCGTCGGGGGCGGGCCCGGCGAGCGGAAGCTATTTCATGACGCGAGAGCTGGCCGCGCAGCTCACCAACCTGGGCACGTGTGTCCCGAGCAAGGCCGGGTTCGCATCCGAGCAAGAGCGCAGCGCCGCGCTCGACCAGATGTTTGCGCAAGCGACCGAGCTGCCCGATCGCTTGGAACAAACGGACTTGTTCACGTTGGACTCGGCGGAGCTTGCGCGCCATGGCGTCGTCGCATACGCGCCGGGTTATCCGCTTTGGTCGGACGACGCGAAGAAGCTGCGCATGGTGCGAGTGCCCCGCGGCAGCTCGATCCAGCTCGACAAGGAGAGACAACAGTTTCTGATCCCATCGAACACGCGATTTTACAAGACGTTTTTGAAGCGCGTGATCGATGGAGAGGGCCGGGAAAGCTACCGCAAGATGGAGACCCGCCTCATCGTGGCTCGTCCCGATGACGACACGAAGGACGGGCTCGATCGGTCGACGGCGTTGTTTGGCACATACGCCTGGAACGACGACGAGACCGAGGCGGTGCTCGTGCGGGAGCCGTTGCGCGACGGCGAGCCGTTCGTCGATCACGTCGTAACGTACTTCTTGGATGAGCAAAAGGTCGAGCAGCTGATCGAACAGGGCGAAACGGACCTCACGACCATTCTCAAGGACCCGAAGCTAAGCCGGCATTACGCGATGCCCGGCAGCGAGCGCTGCCTGCACTGTCATATGGGTTCTCCGACTCAGAGCTTTGTGCTCGGGTTCACGCCGCTGCAGATCCGTCGCCGGCCGCAAGGCGAGGGAGGTGTGAGCGAGCCGAGCGCCGCGGACGAGCTCACGCAGCTCGAGCGCCTGATGGCGTACGGCGTGATCACGGGGCTGAGCAATCCGAACGAAGTCACGTCGCTCGAAGATTCGCAGGGCGCGCGCAAGCCGCGCAACGAGCACGAGTTGGTCGCCCAAGGCTATATGCTCGGCAACTGCTCGCACTGCCACAACCCGCGTGGCTTTCCCTCTTTCGCGGCGCCCGAGCTGAGAGATGTGCTCGACTTCCTGCCTGGACCGACGACAACGGACGGGGTCGCGCACGGTATCTTTCAGTTTCCCCTCGACCAGTTCAGCCCTCGAATTCATCGCGGGATCGATCAGGATATCCCGATCGCGTACGTCAGTCCCTCGCTGTACGACCTGAAGAGCGGCTATGCCGAGAACTTCAAGGAAGGGGAGGGGGCCGGCTTGCGCAGCGAAGACTGGCGGGAAGGAAAGTTCATCGCGTGCACGGACATAGGGTTTGCCCCGCTGGTCGCGCCGTGGCGAAGCCTGATCTATCGCAACGTGGAGACGCCCTTCAGCTACTCCGAGGACTACGCAATCTTTCCGCACATGCCTCGGGACACAGCTGGCTACGACTGCCGGGCGCGGCAGCTGCTCGGAACGTGGATGGTCAGCATTCCGGCGACATGGAAGGGTGCGAACCAGCCGGTGATCCCTGGCGACGTATTTAACCAGGACACCTTCTTGAGCAGCTTTCCGGGGGCGAATTACGATCCGGCTGACGTGACGGATCGTGCTCAGCCGTACGTGGAAAGTAAACCAGGCGATCCGACGTTCGATGCTCGGCAGAGCGAGGCGGAGGAACGGGTAGCGGCGTTTCAGGAGAGCGTTCGCTATCAAGATTGTCCGGATCCAACCTTCGACATCGTCGATCCGGAGGTCGAGGCGGGACATCGCGTGGTTCCGGATGGTGAGCCGGAGTGGTATCCGCGGCCGGAGTGCCGCATCCCGAAGCTGGCGATCCCTGAGCGGCCGCACTGGTTCGTCGCAGATCTGACGGAAAACCCCGGAGACTGGCAGCCGCGACGAGGAGATTGGGAAGACAAACTGGTGAAGGCAGACGTGCCAAAGATGAGCGAAGTCGCGCTCACGGCGGACCAGGAGACAGCTGCGAACGACTGGCGGAATGTCCGGCTATTGACCGGCGTCGATGCATGGTCGGAGGCTGGCGCGCCGACGGAAGCAGACGACGGGATTCACTTCACGGACGACCTCAGGCAGTTTGCGCTGCAGACACCCTTTCCGCTCGGCGTGTGGTTGGACAAGGCGGGCTGCACGTTCCCGGGCGTCGCGAAGGCATCTGCGTACACGGGTGACAAGCGACCGCGCTGGATGGATGACAACGATGAGGTCAAGGCCGACCCCGACGCGCCGATCTATACGATCGCGCCCGGTGCACAGGTCTTCAACACGATTTGCAGCAACTGCCACGGACCGAAGGCCGACGCGCGCGGACGGATGGCCGACACCATCGCAGACCTCACCGGGGGTAACACGCGCGTCGCCAATTTGGCCGATGGCATCTTCGGACCTGTGAGCGACCCGGGGGCGAATCGCGCGCGTGTCTTTGGTGACGTCGCCAGCGGTGATGTCACCGCTGACGACTGGGCTGCGAGATATTTGTTATGGATGGGCCTCGGCGGAACGCAGCGGGCGATCCCCAGGGCCGTCTTGACCGTCGTCGCCAATACGCGCGTGCTCGGCGTACTCAGACCGCCGGCGGGGATCGGCGAAGTGGGCGCCAACATGCTCGCGGTCGCGGAGTTCCTGTGCACCGACGTTCTGCCGTTCCGTCCCTGGGGATTGGGTAGCGCGGTCGGGAGAGGCATCCCCTTCGATGTGCGGCGCGGCGCCGTGGACAATGACTACAAGGTAGGGGGCAGTCAGGCGTTCTTCGCGTTGATGTACAAGAACGGTGATAGCGAGTTCTGGGAACGAACCTGCACGCTCAACAACGCCGCGCCGGTGCGCCAGGTGCGCTTCGTGTTCGACAAGAAGGAGCCGCGCTTCGAGCTGGCGATGGTGGACCACTACGAGCGCGACATCGACGACACCTTGGTCAAGGACACGAATCAGAACGGCTCGCGAAAGACGCAGGCGCTGCCTTGGCTGTACCAGCGGCATGTCTACCCGTCTGATATCGCGATCGGAGATCATCGCGGACGCGTGCAGGAGGGCCTCGATTCCAAGAATCTCATGCCGTGGTGTGTGCTTCGGCCGACGACGCCGGACGAGCTCGCGGCTTTGGTCGAGGAATTTCATCGCGAACGGCCCAGCGATCCGTCGGACCCTCCGTACTGTGCAGACGAGCTCGCGGGCGCGACGCCCAAGACACAGGCGCACGCGGGGCCGCTGTTCGACGTGGCCGATGCGCGGGACTGGGTGCGCAGAGGGGCCATGAATGCCGGCTTGTCGGTGTTCGCGTACCTCGACGCGCTCGCCAAAGGCCAGACGCCGCGACCAGTCGAGTACGATCATTGCGAGGAACTGAAGTGAACGCGGCGAGCGCGCGGAACCGCCGAGCCCGGATGGCGCGCGCGCTCGGTGTCCTGTCGGCGCTCGCGTGTGGAGTCGGATGCAGTGACGGAGCACAAGAAAAGAGCGCGCTCGATGCTGGCACATTCGCGAGCGCCATCGACGGCGCAGTGGATAGCTCATATGCCAGCGTGCTCTGCGACGCGCTTGACGCTCGCGGGGCTTGTCGCGCCGGAGCACATTGTTCGGGCAACCGTTGCGAACCCGATTGGTGTGGAGATGGGGTCCGTAACGGGAGCGAACAATGCGATGACGGTAACCAGCAGGCAGGCGACGGCTGCGATCCGTCCTGCCGAAGCGAGTTTCACGGTTGTGGCGACGGCGTGCTCGAGGCCGATGAGGAGTGCGACGACGGCAACCGCGTCGACGCGGATGGGTGCTCCAACCTCTGCACCGAGAACCAGTGCGGGAATGGTGATACCGATCCAGGTGAGGAGTGCGACGACGGCAACCGC
>CAZYWR010000451.1:0-10870 GCA_964651185.1 uncultured Polyangiales bacterium | reverse complement strand
GAGGATGGAGATCTTCATGCGCGAAGCTTGGGCGCGGCGCGCTGGAAGGCAACGCGCCGCGACCGAAGCCTTGAGCCGCGGCGGGAGCCGTGCAACGGCGCGCGGGTGGGAGCCTAGCCGCCGCTCAGAACGCGATGTTCAAACAAGCGAGCTTCTGGCCGGCCGCGCCGCCATCTCCGGTGTGGTGGTCGTGCACGACGATCGCCTTGGCCTGGCCTGCCCTGGGAATCCAGGTCTCGGTCGTTTCCGCGGTCGCGGCGCCCGTGCTGTCGGTGGTGAAGTCCAACCACACCTCGTTGGCAGGGTTGGCGTACGTGGGATCGCTCGTGCTCGCGTCCGGGGGCGCGGGATCGTTCTCGTAGTGGCCGCCCGCCATCATGTCGTCGCAGGAGAGCTTGTGCACGTGTGCGCCGAACGCGCGACTGGCAGGGAGTCCAGACACCGTCAATACGACCTGCAGACCGCCTGACGCCGTGCGCGTCGCGTGCGCGCTGCCTTGAATCCCCGCTGCCGGGTTGGTTCCGCCGTCGCCGTAGGGGTCGGGGAAGATGACCCAGGCGCCAGTGCTCGAGGCGATCGTGGCGTCGCCCGAGCCTGAATCCGTCACGGGGCCGCTGTCGATGTTGCCGGCGTCGTGCCCGCCATCGATATTGCCGCCGCCGTCCGTGCCGCCGCCGTCGATGTTGCCGCCGTCGGTCCCGGCGTCGTGGCCGGCGTCATGGCCCGCGTCGTAGCCACCGTCGTGGCTTGTGTCGTCGCCGTTGTCATCTCCGCACGCGATCAAAGCTGCGCCAGCGAACAGGCAGATGGAGAATACCTTTGTTCTCATGAGTCACCGGGGGGAGGTTAAGAACCGATCGGTAGCATCCGACGACCAACAGCTGTGACAGATCGGTTTCTAGAACGAGAACGTGCGCCGGATGACTGGAAGAAAGCTGGGGTTCTCCAGTCTGTCAAGCGCGGTGAAGCGCTGTTTCGCTCTGGTTCTACCTATTTCGATCACGACGGTCGGGGAAGAAAGCCCCGGTCTCGCCCAGCATGACCACACTGCGACTTGCGTCGCGTCGTCTGCAGACTCGAGCGTGGCGAAATGCCAGCCGCCCATGCCACCCGCTGCGCGCACGCGCGAGGAACCGCGTAAGCTCGCCGTATGCACGACGCGACGATCGTCGATGTACGCGCCGAGCCCTGGAACGTGGCACTTCGCGAGCCGTTCGGCATCGCCAGCGGCGCTCAGAGCGTGGCCGCCAACGTGCTCGTCGAGGTCCGGCTCTCCGATGGCACGTGCGGGTTGGGCGAGGCTGCGCCGTTCGCTGCGGTGAGCGGCGAGACGCAGGCGCAGGCGCTCACCGCGGTCTCGCGCGCAGGCGCGCCTCTGCTGGGGCAGGATGCGACACGCTGGCGCCATCTGGCGGACCTGATCAAGGAGCACACGGGCGAAGCGCCGAGCGCGCGCGCCGCGCTCGAGACCGCGCTGCTCGACGCGCTGACGCGCCGCGCAGGACTCTCGCTGCAACGCTGGTTCGGCGGACGAGAGGACGCGCTCGAGACCGACCTGACGATCGTCACGGGCAGCGCGGATCGCGCGCGCGAAGCTGCGGCCGAAGCGGCGCGCGCCGGCTTTCGCACGCTCAAGATCAAGGTAGGAGGTGCCACGCTCACCCACGACCTCGCGCGCGTTCGCGCAGTGTGCGAAGCGGCGCCGCGCGCACGCCTCGTGCTCGACGCGAACGCCGCGCTCAGCGCGGACGAGGCGATCGAGCTCGTACAGCACCTCGATCGCGAGCGCATCGCGCTGTTCGAGCAACCGGTCGGCGCGCGCGATCTCGACGGCATGCGCACGCTCCGCGAGCGCGCGCGCGTGCCCGTGGCGGCGGACGAAAGCGCGCGCTCGGCTGCGGACGTCGGCGTGCTGGCCGCGCAGGCGGCGGCCGATGTCATCAATATCAAGATCATGAAGAGCGGCATCGCAGAGGCTTGCGACATGATCGCGGTCGCGCGCAGCTTGGGCCTCGCGCTGATGATCGGAGGAATGGTGGAGACCCCGCTGGCCATGACCGTGTCTGCCTGCTTGGCGGCGGGCTCCGGCGGCTTCGCGTTCGTCGATCTCGATACGCCGCTCTTCATGCGCGACCTACCTACGCGCGGCGGCTGGGCGCAGCAGGGACCTGACATCCGGCTCGCGCACATTCGCGCCGGACACGGCGTGCAGGTCGAGCGCGGCTAGCGCTTGGACTCGTCGAACCGCGCTATTTGTTGGCCGTCGCCACGCGAAGGGAGAGCGGGCCAGGCGGTGTTCGCCCCGCCGCGGGAGGCGCGGCGAAGCGCGCCTGCGCGCGCATGAGGTCGCTCATCGCGATCACGCCCACGAGTTTGGGTTTGTGCTCCGCCTCGAGCACGGCGAGCTGGTGCACGCCGAGGTCGTTCATGCGCACGATCGCTTCCATCAGCGGCGCGCGCTCGGGCACGGTGTGCGCGGGCTCGAGCAGTTCCGAGAGCAAGGTGGTCGGAGCGGCCTGGCGCACGCGCTCGACGCGCACCATCCCCAGCGGCCGCCGCTGCTCATCCAGCACGGGGAAAGCGGCGAAGCTCGTGCCTGCGAGCGCGGCGAGCGCGTCCTGCGCGGTTTGCGTCGGGCCGGCGCTGAACACGTCCTGGGTCATCGCGTCCGCGACCGTCAGCCGTTCCAGCATGTGCGCGCTCGGTGCGTCGTGCGGCAAGACGATCCCGTCCTGCGCGAGCAGTGCCTCGTAAATGGGCGTCGGCCGGATGCGCCGGGCGACCGCGAACGAGATGGTGTTGGCCACCATCAGCGGCAGCACGAGCCCGTAGCCGCCCGTCATCTCGAAGATGATCAGCACCGAGGTGATGGGGGCGCGAATCACGCCCGCGAATACAGCGCCCATCCCGACCAGCGCAAATTCGCCGAGCTGTCGCGGCTCGTGCTGGAGAGCGGCCACGTCCAGGTAGCCCACCGCGCCCCCGAGCATGGCGCCGACGAACAGCGCTGGGGCGAAGATGCCGCCGACTCCGCCGCTCGAGTACGAGAAGATGGTCGCAAGGCCCTTGGCGACGCAGAGCGCGATCAGCACCTTCAGCTCGAGGCGGCCAGCCAGAGCTTGGCTGAGCGTGCCGTAGCCTCCTCCCGTCACGCCCTCCACTTTCAGAAAATGCAGTACCGCGACGGCGAGCAGACCGGTCGCGAGCCCGCCTGTAGCCGGATGCATCCAAGACGGCAGCGTGCGCAAGCGCCGAAACCAGAGGCGCAAGCGCAAGAGTCCCTCGGTGAAGGCGAGCGATACGAAGGCCGCGAGCACGCCGAGCACGACATAGAACGCGAGCGACGTCGCGTGCTCGAGGCCGTAGCCTTGGTCGATCACGATGACCGGGCGCGTTCCGAGCACGCTCCGTTCGATCACCGCCGCGAGCGCCGCAGCGACGACCACGCCGGACAGGACCGCCTGGTCGAGCGTGCCGACGATCTCTTCGATGGTGAAGGTCACGGCTGCGATGGGCGCGTTGAAGGCGGCGGCGATGCCGGCGGCCACGCCCACGGGTGTGAGACGGCGCGCGCTCTTCGGGGGGAGGGCGGTCAGCCGCGCGAGCAGACTGGTCGCGCCGGCGCAGATCTGCACGGTCGGCCCTTCGCGCCCGAGCGAAGCACCGGAACCGATCTGCAGCGCGCCGATCCAGAACTTACCGAGGGCGTCGCGTACGCGCACCCGTCCGCCCTCCACCGCGAACGCTTGTTTGACCTGCGGCACGCCCGATCCACGGGCGCCCGGCAGCCAGATCAACGCCACACCGGCGAGCAATCCGCCCAAAGTCGGAGACAGCACGGTCCAAAACAGCCAGCCGGCGCCGGGTGCGCGAAGTGCGCGCTCGATCATCAGGCGCTCGGCCATCTGGATGGCGAGGTGAAAGGCGACCGCGACCAACCCGCACACCACGCCGACGGCCAAGGTCAACGCGAACAAGTGCTGTGCCTCGCCGGGCAGGTGAGCGCGCATGGCTGCTTGCGTTCGGCCGACGAGGCGCGCGATGTGCGGGGTGCGTCGCCTAGAGGGCGGCCACATGAGAATTCCTTGGCACCGATTCTTGGATGTCCAAGTAATGGCGCGGGGCCGGCGTGAAGACAAGTCGTCTCGACGAGGCGGGAGCCCTCCCACGGCGCGCTCGGGCTGGTCGTCCTCGCTGGGGTTTTCGAAACACGCATGATAAAGAGGCGAATGCACCGCGCCGCCTCAGCGAACAGGCAGGAGCCCGAGACTGCGTATCCGCTCGGGTCCGCGCTCGGCTTTTTGCGCAGTCTATGGCAGCTCAATCAGGCGCTCGAGCAAGTCTCGAGCCGCATGACCAAAGTGCTCGGCGTCACCGCGCAGCAGCGTCTGATCGTGCGCTGCGTCGGCAAGTATCCTGGGATCAGCGCCGGGCAGCTCGCGACGTTGCTGCACCTCGATCCGGGCACGATCTCGGCGGCCGTGGGCCGTCTCGAGCAGCGGCGATTGATCGTGCGCCAGCGCGACCCGCGCGATCGGCGCCGGGTCATCCTTACCCTCACGCAGGGAGGTCGAGCGCTCGACCGGCCCGCGTCGGGAACGGTGGAAGGCGCGGTGGAGGAGCTGCTCGCCCGCGCGGACGCGGGCTCGCTGTCGACCACGGCGCGCGTGCTGAAGATGCTCACCGATCGGCTGCACGCGCAGGCGGCGCTCCCGCGTACGCCGCGCGCCTCCGGGCGCTCCGCCTCCGCAGCGCCCCGCAGATCGCGGATGAGCCAGCGGCACATGCGGTGACGCGCACGCTCGAGCGCATGCCGCCGAGGCTCGCCAGCGACGAGTTCGCGATTGCTCCGCAGCGCTCGAAGGCGCGGTGGCCGAACGGTGAGCGCGCGCCACGCGTCAGCTGCAGCACGGAAGCGCGCCACGTTTCGAGCTGCGCGAGAACATTCGCGCCTCGCGAAACGCAAACGAACGACGCGCGGCGGACGAGGGCGACGGAGCGCCGGCGCAGCGAGTAGAGTGCCTCGTCACGGAGGACCGACATGTGCAAGCCCGGCCCGTTCGCGGACGTCGCGCCCCGTTTTCCTGCTCGCGCCGAGCATGCGTTCGAGCCGGTTCGCGGGCGGTGTGCGCTCGGATTGGCGATCGCGATGTGTTGGGGCAGCGCCGCTTGCAGCAGCGACGCGGGCGCCCACGGGCGCGCGAGCGAATCGGCGAAAGGCGACGACGAGGAGACCGCTGCTTCGGATCGTACGGATGCGGCCGCCCGATCGCACGATGCAGGGAACGACAGCGGCCGCGCGCGCGACGCCGGCGCGCTACGTGATGCGAGTCGCGATGGCTTGGACGCCGAGGCCGGCGGTGCGCCACCAAGCGCCGCGGGCGCAGCCGCCGACGCTGCGCGAGCAGCCGCGGATGCGGGCTCGCGCAGCAGCGAGCCTTTTCCCGATCTGAGCTTCGCCGGACTGGTCTCCGCGATCGAGCTCGCGCCGGTGCGCTTGGCCGCGAACGGCCTCTATCCGGCGCACGTCACCATCGGCAGTGGCGGCGTCGACAATCTATTCGGCGCAGGCGCGTTGATCGCGACCAACGCCGAGACCCAGGCGCTGCGCGCCTCGGTCCAGCATCCCAACCTGCGCATCATCTTCACGGTCTGCGAAGGCTTGTATCGCATCGTGGCGAAGCGCTCGTCGGGCATCGGCGCGCTGGCGGACCTTCGCGGCAAGAGCATCGCCGTGCCCGCCGGCACCTCGTCGCATTACTTCCTCGTGAAGATGCTGGGGTTGGCGAACTTGAGCGAGCAGGACGTCGCGATCGTGGGGCAAGCGCCGGTGATGGGTTTTCTGACCACGGATGCAGCCACGGTCTGGGAGCCCGGTATCCAGTACGTCTCGGATGAACTGGGGAGCGACGCGATCGAATTTCAGAACGACGACCAAGGGCGCGAGGTGTATCGAGAGCTATTCAACCTCCACGCCACGGCCGAGAGCCTGGCCGATGCGCAGAAGCGGCGCGCGATCGTGGAGTTCGTGCGCTCGTTGATCACTGCCTCCGAGGAGCTGCGCGGCGATCCTTCGCTCGCCTGGCCGCTGCTCACGGGGCCCACCGGCGCCAGCCAAGCCGTGCTCGAGAAGTCATGGAAGTACGAACGCTTCGCGGGCGGGCTCGCGAGCGACCTGTTGGACGTGCTGGAAGAGGAGGAGCAGTGGCGCGCCAAGCTGGATGGGCGCAGCGCGCGCACACGCGCGCAGCTGGCGCCGCTGATCGACGATAGCGTGCTGAGCGAAGCGATGATGTGAGCGGAGACGCGCGGCCTGTTCGCCGCGAACAGCCGGAGGGCACCGCATGGCGCCCGAGGGCGCGCGCGTGGGCGGCGGCGCCCGCGCAGCGCAGCGCGATCGGACTGCGCTGCGTGCCCGATGGCGTGGCAGTCGACGCGGCCCATGGCTACGTGTATTGGACCAACATGGCCTTCCGTCCTCGGACGACGGCCCGATCTCGCGCATCGCCCTCATCGGATCACAGCCCCTCACGATCGTGCCGGTCGGCGCCACACGGCCAAGCTCGATGGCGCGAACGCGAGGACGTTGTTGACCGGTCAGGCTTTGCTGACCGGGATCGTCTATGCGGAGCTTCCTCCGTGAGCCGGCGCGAAGCGAGCGTGCTTCGCCTGACAAGTGCGCGTGAGTGCGACACGCATCTCACCCTCTGCATACCGCTCAAAAACGGTTCGCTACGATCTAAGATCGAGAAGGAGCCGGAGGGGGAATGGCAGAAGCTGCAGACGCGCGCGAGCGCTTCCAGATGGGGCGCTGTCTCGGCGAGGGGGCGTCGGGCATCGTGTTTCGCGCCGTCGACCACGACAATGGCATGACGGTGGCGGTGAAGCTGCTGACGCGGCTCGACGCCGCATCCCTGTGGCGCTTCAAGAGCGAGTTCCGCAACCTCGCCAACATCAGCCATCCCAACTTGCTGCAGCTCTACGACTTGGTCGCGCGCGGCAGCGAATGGCTCTTGAGCATGGAGCTGATCGAGGGCGGCGACTTCCTGAGCTATGTGCGACCGTCCGCGCAACGGGCAGGCACAGACGAAGAAGAGGCAGACGAGCCGCTCGCCGACGATGAGGACGATGACGGCGAGCTCGACTCGTTCCACACCGTCACGTTGCATGGACCGGAGATCGCGAACGCGCAAAACGGCGCGCCGTCTGCAGCGAGTAGTACGAAGCTCGCGCCGGCCAAGCCGAAGCGCGGGCCCCGGCGCGGACCTTTGGGCGATTTGGACGAAGCGCGCCTGCGCGCGGCGCTGCTCCAGCTGTGCGAGGGGCTCCACGCGCGACACAGCAAGGAGCGGCTTCACCGAGATCTCAAGCCAGCCAACGTGCTCGTCTCGGGCGCGGAAGAGCGCGTGGTGATCTGCGACTTCGGACTGGTGATCGAAGGGGGGGCGCATCCGGCGGCTCCGACGCCAGGCGCGCTCGCGGGGACGCGCGGCGCGGTGGTCACGGGTCTCACGACGCACGGCACCGAGGTCGCGGGGACGCTCGCGTATATGTCGCCGGAGCAGGCGCACGGCGGCTCCCTGACTAGCGCGAGCGACTGGTATGCGGTCGGCGCGATGCTCTACCAGGCGCTCACCGGCCAGGTGCCGTTCGATCCCAAGCTGCCCATCGCCGAGGCCATCAAGGTGCGCAGCGAGCGGTTGCCGTCGCACCCGAGCCAGCTCGCCCCCGACGCGCCCGCCGATCTGGCGGACCTGACGATGGCGCTCTTGCAGATCGATCCGGCTGCGCGGCCGGACTACGCCGAGATCGTTTCGCGCTTGCAGGGTCACGATCCACAGGCCTCGCGCCTGCCGGTCGTGCACAGCTCGCTCATCGGCCGCGAATCGCAGCTCGCCGCGCTCCACGCGGCGTTCGCGCGTTCACAAGGCGGACAGGCCACGGTGGCGCTGGTCGCAGGGCGCTCGGGCATGGGCAAGAGCGCGCTCGTGCGCCAGTTCTTGCGCGAGATCGCGACGCGCGATGACGCCGTGGTGCTGGCCGGTCGCTGCTACGAGCGCGAGGATCTCCCCTACCAGGCGTTCGATCCGCTGATCGATGCGCTCAGCTCGCTCCTGATCGACCTCGATCCGGAGGTGGTCGAGCAGCTCTTGCCCGACGGCATTCACGCGCTCGCGCGGCTTTTTCCGGTGTTGAGCCGGGTGCCGGCGCTCCAGTTCCGACCGGACGACGCGCCCGCGCGCGATCGCCTCGAGCAGCGGCGCGCCGCGTTCTCCGCGCTGCGCGAGCTCATGCGCCGCCTCGCGCTGCGGCGGCCGCTCGTCTTGTACATCGACGATCTGCAGTGGGGCGACCTCGACAGCGGCCCGCTGTTTACGGAGCTCCTGCACCCGCCGCAGGCGCCCGCCATGCTGGTCGTGTGCGCGTATCGTTCCGAAGACGAGCAGCAGAGCCCGCTCCTGACGGCGCTGCGCACCACGCATCTGCCCGAGGCGGGCGTCGATCGGCCCGTGCAGGTGAGCGTGGACGCGCTGGGCAAGGACGACGCACGTAAGCTCGCCAATGCGCTGCTCGCGGGCATGTCTGGCGCCGACGCCGCGGCCGAGATCGTCACGCGCGAGGCGGAGGGGAGTCCGTTCTTCGTCGGGGAGCTCTCTTCGTACCTGCGGCAGAGCGGACTGGTCGCTCCCGAGCACGTGCGGCTCGACACCGTGATCGAGGCGCGCCTGCGCGCGCTCTCGGCCGAAGGCCGTCACCTCCTGTCGGTGATCGCGGTCTCGGGGCGGCCGGAGCGGCGCGACATCCTCAACGCCGTGGCCGATCTCGGCACCAAGAGCTTCGGCGCGCTGCGCGTGCTCGAGGCGCAGCACCTCGCGCAGAGCACGGGTCCGACCGAACGCGACCGCATCGAGGCCTACCACGACCGCATCCGAGAGACCGCCTACCGGCTGCTCGACGCGGACGCGCGTCGCGCCCTGCACGAGCGCTGGGCGACGGTGCTCGAAGCGCGTCCGGACGCGGATCCGGAGGCGCTGCTCGAGCACTTCCGTAGCGCGGGCCTGCGCAGCCGCGCGGGCGGGTACGCCATCAAGGCGGCCGAGAAGGCCGAGGCGAGTCTGGCCTTCGAGCGCGCCGTCGCGCTCTACCGCGAGGCCATGGCATTGCTCGAGCCCACCGGCGAGGAGAAGCGGGCGCTCGAAGAGCGCATCGGCCACGCGCTGGTGTTGGCGGGGCATGGCGTGGACGCCGCGGACGCGTTCTTTCGCGCCTTGCCCGGCGCTTCCAAGGAGCGCGCCATGGAGCTGCGCAGGCTCGCCACGATCGAGCTCTTGCGCGCGGGCCTCGTCAATCGCGCGTTCGAAGAGCTCAAGCGCGCGGAGGACATCCTCGGCATGAGCGCGCCCGTCAAGCCGCTGCGGGCGATCGGCATGCTGCTCTGGCGCCGCTTCAAGATCCGGCTGCGCGGCCTGAAGCTGCGCAAGACCACGGCGGGCGCGAGCCACGAGATGCTGCAGCGCATGGACATGCTGTGGGGGATCGGCGGCTCGCTCAGCCCGGTCGACCAGCTGCGCGGCAACGTCTACCAGGCCGAGCACCTGCTCCTGGCCATGAGTTCGGGCGATCCCTATCGCTTCGCGCGCGCCCTGGCCGTGGAGTCCACGGTCTACGCCACGCACAACCGTGACTCCGGGCGGACGCAGCGCGTCATCGAGCAGGCGCTCGAGGTCGCAGGCGCGTCGCAAGAGCCGCACGCGCTCTCCGCGGCCAAAGGCCTGGCCGGCGTGTGCCGCATGCTGGAAGGGCGCTTTCACGACTCGGTGCGGCTGACGCGGGAGGCGCAGCAGATCATCCGCGAGCACCTGCAGGGCACGTTGGCCTGGGACCGCATGATCATGGTGCTGTTCGAGCTGCGCTCGCTCTCGATGCTGGGGGACGTCGCGGCGCTGACCGCGCGCATCCCTGAATTCCTGCGCGACGCCGAGGCGCGCGGCGACCTGTACGCGGCGATCTCCGGTCGCACCGCGCACTGCTGTTGGGCGTGGCTCGGCCCCGATCTTCCAGACCTCGCGCTCGAGCATGTTCAGAACGCCGACAAGCGCTGGGTGCGCGACGGCTACAGCCTGCAGCACTGGTACGCGACGCAGGCGTTCGGCGAAGTCGCGCTCTATCGCGACGACGTGCAGGCGGCTGCTGAGCGGGTCGCGCGCGAATGGAAGCCGATGTTCGTGATCCGGCACAAGATCCAGTTCACGCGCGCGGAGATCTTGTTCTTGCGCGCGCGTCTGGCGCTCGCGCTGGCGCGCAAGCAGGGCGACCTGAGCCAGCTCGCGCAGGTCGAAGCGGACGCGCAGGCCTTAACGCGCGAGCACCCGCCCTGGATCATCGCGCACGGGAAGCTCCTGATGGCGTGCGTGGCGTCGTTCCGCGATCGCGCCGAAGCGGTGCGCCTCTTGCCCGAGGCAGCGAGCCGCTTCGATGCGACCGACATGAAGCTGCTCGCCGAGATCACGCGCTACCGCGCTGCCCAGCTCGCGGGCGCCGAAGGCGCGGAGCCCTTGGCGCGCACGGTGCGAAATTTGCGCGCCTTGGGCGTGGCGCGGCCAGAAGGCTTCGCGCGCATGCTCGCGCCGGGCTTTCCCACCCTTCCGGTCTGAGCTACACGGCAGCGCTGGCTCCCCCCTTGCCGCGCGAGGTCCTTTGCTGTCGTTCCGTGTCGCATTGGTCGCGGTTGCGCTCGCCCTGGCAGCGTGTCGCGCCCCTTCCGCGCACCCGCCCCCGAGCGTTCCTGAGGCGCGCGGCGGCCCCCCCGCGGCGCCCGGCGGCCCCAGGGGGGGGGGCCCCCCAAACCACGAAAGCCCCCGCGTGGTGG
>CAZYWR010000450.1:0-11212 GCA_964651185.1 uncultured Polyangiales bacterium | reverse complement strand
CCGCCGCGGCGGACGCCGGCGCGGTGCGCACGAGTACCGCAGGAGATGCCGCAGCCGCGAACCTGCGCATCGGAGCGGTATCGACGTCGGACGCCGCCGTGGGCGTGAGCGCGACGGCTGGCGACGGGGGTGTCAACACTGCCGCTGCGAGCGGCGCCACGGAGGCCATGCCGTGGTCGACCGAGGAGCCTGCCGTCCCCGAGTTCCTCCAGACTGCCGACCGGCGCCTCAAGGATGAGCGGCCGCCGCCCTCCCCGCAGCAGATCGCCGCGCTCGCGGAGATGGAGAAGGAGATCGCGAGCTTCCAGCGCGAGGGTGCGGCTTACAAAGACGAGGTCGTGTCCATCGTTCGCCGCGAGTACCAGCGCCAGCGGCGCTTGCGCAACGACGGCTACACGCGGCAGATCGACGACGAAGAGAAGCTGCAGGACCAGTCGACCTCGCAGGCGATCACGTTGTTCGAGAAGTTCGTCCAGGAGTACCCGAACGATCCGACGTACACGCCCGACGCCATGTTCCGGCTCGGCGAGCTCTACTTCGAGCGCAGCGCCATCGAGTTCCAGAACGCCATGCTCGAGGTGATGTCGTCGCGCGAGAAGGGCGTCGAGCTGCCCGAGCCGCCCAAGAACTTCACGCCGACCATCGACCTTTACCGGCAGCTCATCCAGCGCTTCCCGGACTACCAGCGCATCGACGGCGTCTACTACTTGGTCGGCTACTGTCTGAACGAAATGGGCGAGCCGGAGAAGGCGCGCATCGCCTGGCTCAACCTGGTGTGCGCAAACAAGTTCAGCGCCGCGCAGACGCTCGAGTCCACCACCAACGAAGAGCTGGTGCAAAAGGCCGAGCGCGAGAGCAAGAACCCGTCGCTCACCATCGGCAGCGTCGCGGTGCGCGCCTCCAAGAACGCGCCGCTCAACGATCCTTACGCGGACTGCACGCCGGCCGTACGGAGCTCGCGCTTCGCCAGCGAAACGTGGCTACGCATCGGCGAGTACCACTTCGATTACGACGTGACCGCCGAGGGCATGGACTACGCGATCAGCGCCTACAAGCGCGTGCTCGTCGATCCACAAGACCGCAACTACAACCTCGCGCTCTACAAGCTCGCTTGGGCGTACTACCGCGCCTTCCGCTACCCCGAGGCCGTGCGCAACTTCGCGGCGCTCGTGGAGTGGTCGGATCAAGAGGAGAAGCGCACGGGGAGGGCGGGCTCCGAGCTGCGTGCCGAGGCCGTGCAGTACTTGGCGATCGCGTTCGCGTACGACGACTGGAACGAGAACCAGGTGCCGGACACGCAGGAGGGCCTGCCGAGCGGTCTTCAGCGCGTGCAGGATCCTTCGTTGATGCCGCAGGATCGCCCGTGGACTGCGGAGATCTACCAGGCGCTCGGCAGCGTCTGGTTCGACGAAGCCAAGTATCCGCAGGCCGTCGAGATCTGGAAGCTCGCGCTCAAGCGCTGGCCCAACCATCCGAAGGCGCCCGAGGTTCAGAACAGCATCGCCCGCGCATACACGCGCGCCAATCAGCAAGACCAGGCGATGGTCGCGCGCGCCGCGCTCGGCAACTACGTCGAGGGCAGCACGTGGTGGAACGCCAACGTCGATCACCCGCTCGAGCAGCGTCAGGCCGAGCAGCTCGCGGAGGAGGCGGTGGTGAGCGCCGCCGTCTACCACCACCAGGAAGCACAGCGCCTGCGCCGCTTGGGCGTACAGGATCAGGACCCGGAGCTCATCAAGCGCGCGCAGGAGGAGTACGGCCTCGCCGCCAAGGGCTATCGCGGTTACATCCAAACCTACCCGAACAGCCCGCAGGCCTACGAGCTGCAGTACAACCTGGCGGACGCCCTGTTCTGGTCCGAGAACTACGACGAAGCCGCGCGCGAGTACGCCGCCGTACGCGACTCGAACCTGGACGACAAGTACCTGTCGGAGTCCGCCCGGCGCGTCGTCGAGTCGCTGAAGCGACTGGTCGATATGGCGGTCGAGAAGGGACAGCTCGAGATACGCACCGAGCCCCCGGCGCCGGAGGGGACCCCGCCGCGCGTGCGGCCCGTGCCGATGCCGCAGCTTTTGCAGCGCCTCGCGCAAGCGCGCGAGCTCTACCTGGCGCGCGTCGACGAGCCGCATGATACGGAAAAGGTCCGCGAGTCGTACGCCTACAACAACACGCTGCTCCTCTATCAGTACGGGTATTGGACGCATGCGCGCGAACGCTTCCGGCAGATCTACGAGACCCGCTGCTCCGGGCCGAACGCCGACGAGACCGGCCGCGTGGCGTGGATCAACCTGCGCAACATGGCGGTCGCGCTCGGGGATAGCCAAGAGGTCGAGCGGCTCGGTCAGGACCTGCGCGATAGGAATTGCACGTTCTCTCCGAGCGGTCGCCCGGTCAGTGAGATCGACTGCAAGGACCCGGCGAACGCCGATGAGCCGCAGTGCTTGGCGGGCGCAGACCTGACGAACATCCAGTACAAGAAGGCGGTCGACGTCTTCAGTCAAGCCGAGAAGGCGACGGGCGATCAGCAGACGAAGCTGTACGAAGAGTCGGCGACGTTGCTGCTGCAGGCGGTCGAAGACGAACCGAATCACCCCCAAGCGCCGCTCGCGCTCGAAAAGGCGGCCATCGCGCTCGAGCGTTCGAACCGCTTCGACTCTGCGGCGCGCCTCTACCAGCGCATCATCGAAGAAGTCGGGCCGCTCACGGCGAAGGATCCCAAGCAGCAGGAGAACTACGACGCGATCCTGTCGAACGCCTACTTCCGGCTCGCCTTCAACGCGAATCGCTTCTTCGACTACGACCGGGCGATCGAGAACTACCGCATCCTGGCAGACTCCGAACGCTTCAAGAAGTCGAGCGATCCGGAGATGCCCGAGCGGCGCGAGGGCGCGCTCATCAACGCGGCCAAGATCCTCGAGTACCAGCAGCAGTACGGGCGCGCGGCCGATTACTACCAGCGCGCGTCGGAGACGCTGAAGGATCCGGCCGAGAGGATGGCGGCGTCCTACCGCGTGGCGGAGATGTCGTACAAGCAGCAGAACTGGAACGACACCGTCAAGAAGATGCGCGACTTCATCAGCCGTTACCAGAACGACGCGGCCGCGGGGGAGCTCGTGGTCCAGGCGTACTGGCGCATCGCGCAAGCGCGCAAGGCCATGGGCAAACCGAAGGACTACGATGCCGCGCTCAGCGATGTCGTGGCGGCGTTCGCCCGCTCCGGTCAGCAGCCCGGCTCGATGGCGGCCGAGTATGCGGCGCAAGCGAAGTTCGTGCTGGCCGACAAGGGCAATGAATCCTTCGAGAGCTTCGCGATCAAGCCGGGCAACCCCGCGACCATGAAGGCCTACGTCGACGATCTGAAAAGGCAGATCGAAGCCGGGGGCAATCAGGCCACGCAGCGCAACCAGGCCTACGAGGCCGTCACCTATTATCGTCGCCCGACCTGGACGATCGCCGCGTACGCGCGTCAGGGGCGCGTGTACGAGGTCCTGGCCAAGGCGATCTTGAGCACACCGTTCGTGACACCGGCGGACATGAAGAAGCAGATGGCCAAGCTGCCGGCCGAAGCGAAAGAAGACGTGCGTGTTCAGGTCGAAGACACGGTCCGCCAACTGCTCGATCAACAGACACGTCCGATCGAGTGCTTTGCGGTGGTGCGCTATGCGCTCGCGGCGCGCGCCGCCAAGGTGGGCGCCATCGACAACGAGTACACGCAGCAGGCGATCACGCGCCTCGGCGCGTACGGCGATGAGCGCATCGCGGAGTGCATCGCCGGTCAGCAGGCCAAAGACAGCTCGCTCCAGGCCTACACGCCCGGCGAGTTCTCGCGCGCCCCGCGCGGCGAGGTGCTGCAGATGCCCACCGGTGTCGCGCCCCCGAGCCTGAGCCCGGAGGCACACTGATGCGACGTTCGCAGGCAGGTTTCACGCTTCACGCCACGAGTTCGGCTTGGCGGTTCTCTCCGGGAGAGCGACGATGCGCAGAATGAGGACGCAGCGAAAGCTTGCGCTGGCGGGACTCACGGTTGCGGCCCTGAGTGGCGCGTGCGGGAGCAAGGACAGCGGGGAAAGCGCAACCGCGGCGGCGGGCACCGCAGGCGCGGAGCACCCAGCAAGCGCGCAACAGCCGGCCGCGGCGGGACAGCCCGCGGCCGCGACGGCAGCGAGCCCTTGGGGCTCGCCCGAGGCAGACAAGGGCACGCCGCTTCCGCCGCGCAAGCCGATGAACAGCAGCGCAAAATCGCGCTTCGATGACGGCTTGCGAGCCGCCCGCAACGGCGATCTCGCCGCCGCCAAGAGCGCGTTCGACGCTGCGGCGAACGCCGATCCGAACAGCTATGAGGCGCTTCATGCGCTCGGCGTGATCGCCGATCGTGAAGGCAAAGAGGGCCAGGCGATCGACTACTACCGCCGCGCGCTGCGCGTGCAGCCCGATTACGAGGAGTCCGCGAAGGGCATCGCGGCCATCTACGTGCGCCAGGGCCAGAGCGATCGCGCGCTTTCGTTCATGCAGCAGCTCGCGCAGCAGTGGGAGCGCAACCTCTTGCTGCAGAGCTACTACGCCGATCTGTTGGTGCAGCTCAATCGCACCGACGAAGCCACGCGCGTTGCGCGCGCGGCGCTCAAGCGCGATGAGCGCTTTGTGCCTGCGATGATGTCGCTCGTGCGCGCGAATCTTAAGGCCGGCAAGGTCGAACTCGCCGACTCCATCCTCGACCAAGCGCTGGCGATCAACGACAAGAACGCCGAGCTCCACTACTTCAAGGGCAAGCGCCTCTTGGAGGATCAGCGGCTGGCCGAAGCGATCAACGAGTTCCGGCGCGCCGTCGAGCTCGAACCCGACTTCGCCGAGGCGCGTATGGAGCTCGCGTTGCGGCTCCTGGCCGGCGCCAACTACGATGAAGCCCTCCAGCAGCTCCAGGCCGTGGAAAAGATCACGCCGCGGCTGGTCGAGGTACAGCTCGCGCTCGGCGATGCCTATCGATCGACACGCCAGTGGGACAAGGCCAAGAGCGCGTTCGACAAAGCGCTGCGCATGCGCGCCGATCTGCCGCAAGCGCACTACGATCTCGGGCTCATGTACATGAGCGCCGGCGGCGACTTCCCGGGCATGGACACGCTCACCGCGCTGGCGAAGGCCAAAGAAGAATTCGCCACCTATCGCACCTCGATGGGCTCGCGGCTCACGCGCGACGATCCGTCCAATGGCTACCTCGACGACATCGAAAAGAGCATCGCGCGCGAGCAGAAGCGCATCGAGCGCGAAAAAAAGGCCGCGGAGCGCGGTGCGCGCACGGACGCGACAGCCACTCCGCCGGCGCCCGCGGCTCCGGCAGCAGGAGGAAAAAAATGACCCCGCGTATTGCGTGCAGCGCGCTCGTGCTTTCGTTCGCCATGCTCGCGGCTGCGAGCACGGCGGCTGCGCAAGCCCGCGGCGGCGCGCCGGCCGAGAAGCGCAAGCCGAAGGTGATCCAACTCGAAGAGATCACGATCGAAGGCCGCGTCCAGAAGCCCAACGCCTTCTACATCCTCAACCGCTCGAACTTGGGCTACGAGGTCCTCGATTTGCGTACCAGCTTCCTGCGCGACGTCGTCAAGAGCGTGCAGAAAGACCCGTTCTGAGGAAGGAGTGGGCTGAGGCGATCGGGGCGCGCGGCTTCGCCCGGCAACGATGCGAGAGCCCGTGAGCGAAGCCTGCTTCGGCGGGTGGTCGTCAGAAGCCATGCCGCCGTGTCGTCTTGGTTTACTGCTGCGCAGCTGTCGTTCGCGCTGTTCGTCGCGGGCGTGATCGCGGAGCGCGTGCGAGCGCTGTACTTCCGTGACGCGACGAGCGAGGAAGGGCTGCGCTGGATCCTCCGTGCGCTCGAGCAAGGTGATCGCGTCGGACCGCGCGCATGGGCCCGCGCCCGGCCGCGTGCTCATTGCGGCCGCGTGCTCGCGTGCGCGCTGGAAGGCGAGGCTGCCAGTGCGAGCGCCCTGCACGACGAACATGTGACGAGCGTCGCGCGCTCGAGCGAACGTGCCCTTACGGCGGAGGGGGCGGACCTGCCCGGCGCGCTTGCCAACGCAGACGTGCTTGCTACGGGCGCTGTCCTCATGCGCGTCGGTGAGCAAGACTTGCGAGAGCTGTTGGCCGATCTCCGCGAGGAGGCGATCGCGCGTCTGCGCTTTTTACGAGTCGCCGCGACCTTGGCTTCGACCACGGGCTTACTCGGAGGCATCCTGCGGCTCGCACGTGGACCTTCGATCATTACGGGGCTCGCGGCTCTTAAAGCGGGCGAGCCCGAGCGACTCATGGTCATGGAGGCGATTGCGACGATGGCGATCGGCGTGGCGCTCTCTGCGCTTTGCTTTCAAGCGCTCGCGCTTCTTCGTCCTGCGGCACAGCAGCTGATTTCGCAGACGTTGCGCGTGGCGCGCGCCGTGAGTTTGCGCGAGGACGCATGGTTATTGGGCTAAACGTTGGATGCGACAAGCTTTACCGCACTCGGCGCCGAATGGTAATGTGCGGCGCAAGGCTGGGGGGCGAGGTGCCATACAAGAACTTTCGTGCCGAGCGGTCGTTCTTGGCGCACAACGCACGAGCGCAGGTTCGACGGAGTGATCGATGAACCAGAACGAAGGCGTGGGACAGCGGCGCACCTCGAGGGCACCCGGCCGTCCTGGGGCGATGACGGTGGCCATGCAGGCCGTGAACATCAAGCCGGCCGGGCCGAAAGTCCTGCGCATCGGCGTGATTCAGGGCGGCAAGATCGTCGAAGAGCGCATCATTCGCAAGCGCGAGACAGTCACCATCGGCGGCTCCGAGCGAAACCACTTCGTCATCCATACGCAGGGGCTGTCAGCGCGCTTCGAGTTGTTCCAGCTGGTCGGAAGCGACTACATCCTGAACTTCACGCAGGCCATGTCTGGCCGCGTAGGTCTACCCGCGGGCGTGCAGACCCTCGAACAACTGCGCACGAGCGGTGCCGCGCGCAACGCCGGTTCGCACTGGCAGGTCAAGCTCAACGACAACGCGCGCGGCAAAGTTGTGGTCGGCGACGTGACGTTACTGTTTCAGTTCGTCACGCCGCCTCCCGTCCAACCGCGGCCACAGCTTCCCGCGGCGGCACGTGGCGGCTTCGCCAAGAGCATCGACTGGGTCTTCACCGCGTTCGTGATGTTCTCGTTCATGAGCCACTTCGGCTTCGTGGTGTACCTCGAGAACGCCGATTGGCCGATCGAGCAGGGCATCGCCGCGGTTCCAGACGAGTTCGTCGACTTGGTGATGAACGAAGAGCCGCCCCCCGAGCCTGAGCCGGTTGACGAGGGCGCCGCCGAGGAAGCAGCCCCCTCGGAAGAGCCCGCGCCGACGAAGCAGCCCGCGAAGGAGGAGGCGAAGCCCGCGGAAAAAGCGCCCGGTCCCGACAACGCCGCGAAAGAAGCCGCGGTCGCCGAGGCTACTGCGCGTATGGCCGAGGAGGCATCGGCCGCGGCCGAAGCGCTGCTTCTAGGCGCTCTCAGCGCGGAGGGCGGAGGCGCACTCGCCGACGTGCTCGCCGGCGGCGCCGTCACGGGCAACGCGGAAGACGTGCTCGCACAAGCAGCGGGCGTCGGCGTGGCGACGAACTCTTCGGGCGGTACTTTGCGCACGCGCGCCGGCGGAGGGACCGGTGCACGCGTCGGCGGTCTCGGCTCGCTGCAAACCTCGGGCGCGGGCGGCAAGGCCGTAGGCGAGGGCGGTGCACTCGCCGAAAGAGCCCCGCGCGGATCCATCAAGATGGATATGGGTGAAGACATCGGCGGCACCGGCGAGTTCGATGCCAAGCTCGTGACCGCCGAGGTCAAGAAGCGTTTGCGAGCAATACAGATCTGTTACGAGCAACAGCTCCGACGCAATCCGGGCCTCCAAGGTAAGGTGACCGTTCAGTTCACGATCGAGCAGAGCGGCACGGTCTCCAAGGCGAGCGCAACCGCCAACACCACCAACGACCCGGAGGTCGCCAGCTGCGTGGTCGAGACTGTGAAGCGCTTCCGCTTCAACCCCGGCCCCCAAGGCGGCAGCGTCACGTACTCGTACCCGTTCGTATTCGCTCCACAGAGCTGATGGCATCGCCGGTCTAGCGAACGCCACGAGCTTGGACTCGCGCATGGGCTTGTCGCGCGTGAGCAGCGGCACTCCCCGAAACAGGCGACCTAGTCGTACATCCGCGACGATAGATGCTCGAAAACGTTACTTCTTCCCGCCAGGGCGAGTCCGGTAGGATCAAGCGAATGGCGCGCGCCGACGCACCCCGCGAGCGGCTCGGAGAGATGCTCCTCTCCGTGGGCCTCATCACGCAGGCGCAGCTCGACGAAGCGCTCCTCGCGCAGCAGCGCTCGCATCTCCCGCTCGGTAAGCAGCTCGTCGCGCTCGGCGCGGTGAACGAAGCGTGCTTGGTCCAGGTCCTTTCGAACCAGCTCAGCATTCCGCGCGTTTCGCTCGAGCGCGTCGTGTTCTCCGCGGACTTGCTCGCGCGTATCCCGGCCGAGCTCGCCGATCGCTACAGCGTGCTGCCCATCTACGTGCGCCGAGTTCGCGGGCGCGGCGCCACGCTTTACATCGCCATGGACGATCCGACGAACGAGGCCGCGCTCGAGGAGATCGCCGAAGCGGCGAGCATGGCGGTGCGCCCGATGATCGCGCCGCCGAGCGAGATCCGGCGCACGATCGAGCAACGCTACTTCGGCGCACCGACACCATCGATCGCGCCCGGCGAGGAGGCGCCGCGACTTCCGGTCACCTCCGCGCGGCGCGCGGGTTCTACGAAACCGCAAGCGGAGTCCGAAAAGCAGAAGCCGCAGCGCGCCCGGAAACCGCCGCCTCCGCCCGGCCCTCCATCAACACGTGTCGAAGGCGTCGTGGCGATCGAGCAGTACGAAACACCTTCGCAGCCGCCACCCGCCATGGCGCGCACGCTGACCTTGCTGGACGGGACACAGATCAAGCTCCCCACGCCACGAGGCGCCCGCGAAGCTCCGACTGTTACGACCGTTCGCCAGGTGATTCGCGCGATCCGCGGCGCGCGATCGGAGGCCGGGAGCGACGAACCAATGCGCTGGCACGACATCGTGCAAACAGTACTGGACACGCTCGACGCACGCGGTATCAGGCTCACGCGACAAGAGTTGATGGACGCATGGATCCACCATGCCAAGCGCAGTCAACCCAAGGCGCAATGACCTTGCCGATCGACAATGGGGCGCACTTTCCGAACGCCGTTTCGTCGCACGAGGTGTGGCATTTCGGCGACGAGCTCCCGGAATTGGAACGCGGACGCTTACGGCCGTTCAGAATTCACCAGCTGACTCGGACGTTTCGCGCTTTAGTGATCGTTGACACGTAAGGTCGCACAGATATACTCCCGCAGGGGACGCGAGGAAGATATGAGAGCACATCGTTTCCGGGCTTCGGGTTCGATCGTGGCTGTGTTGTTGGGCTTGTCTTCTGCACACGCACAAGACCGCACCGGCGGCGCGGTTGGCGTCCAGGGTGCCGGCGGCGTGCAGGTGCAGACCACGACGCAGCCCCCTGGAGCACCACGCGGCGAGATCGGCGTCCAAGCCCGTCCCGCGCTAACCGCCCCAGAGCAGATCGCCGAAGCCGACTCGATCGTCCGCCGCGCCGGCCAACTCGCCGAGCGCCTGTCCAAGATGCTAGACGAGTCCCGCCGCGAAAAAGACATCATGCGGGCCAACTGCATCAACCGCAAACTCACCGAAGTCAACGCCAACACCCGCAACGTCGAACAGCGCGCCCGCGCGCTGAAGGACGCAGCGACGGTCGGTGACGACGCGCGTCGCAGCCACGAGTACACCGTCCTTACGGTCCTCTCGCAGAAGCTGAATGCGCTCGATCAAGAGGCTACGCAGTGCCTGGGTCAATCGGTTTACGAGCCCGGTGCGTCACAGGTGATTACAACGGTCCCGAATAACGTGACCGCGTTCGACCCCTCCACAGTTTCACCGCCTCCGGCTGCGCCGCCTTCGGTTACTGTTCCCCCCGCCTTGAGCCCAAGCACCTGATCGCAGCGGCGACGTACTGGGCGACGCACAACTTTTGTTGGTGACTTTTGATTTGGGGGAGCTGTTCCCGGCCCCCGGAATGCAAAGGCTCCGGGAAGATGAACTTCATACGTCGACTGAAAAATGTAGGATCGACCGCGTTTTGTGTTTCGGTCCTCGCGGTCAGTCTTTACTCACCGGCTCGTGCTCAGTGGCTACCCGATCGTAATTATACGGTAGGTCCCGGTATACGCGTTGGAGATCTCGAGCTGCATCCGGGGATCGCCGTGCGCGGCGGTTACGACTCTAACGTCTTCCGGACGGATACGCGTCGAATCGGAAGTGCGATCGTCGCGGCCACGCCTCACTTAAATATCCAGACGCTCAGTAAGCAGCGTATGACGCAAGGCGAGGAAGCGGCAGGTGCATCCGCGCCGGGCGCCACGCTGCCACCTGTGGCTTTCAATCTCGGCACGTCGGCTACGCTCTTTCATTACTTTAACAGCAACGGGCCGACGAACCTCGAAGTGGATGCGAATGGTGCTCTGGGCATCTTGCCTGAGCGCCCGTTCGGATTCGATGTCGGAGCGGCTTATGCGCGCTCCATCCGGCCTTTCGGTCCGTTCGCTGGTTTCGACAAAAACAACCTCTACGCCGTAGATCGTGTGAGTCCCATCTTTAACCTTCGTGGTGAGAGCCGGTCGGGGGTGCTCAAGGGTTCTGTTGCCTATACGCCTGCGTTTGAGCTCTACGAAAATCGGGTATTCGAATACCTCAACTCGCAGCAGCATGGCATCTCGGCCACGGCAGCATGGAAGTTTTTGCCGTACACGGCGCTCGTCTACGACGGCAGTGTCGCGTTTGCAAAGTACCCGAATGCTCACAACGACAATGCCTTGATTCTGCTTTCGCCGAAGAGTACGCGCCTTCAGTCACGCGTTGGCGTGAACGGCGCGATTACAAATCATTTCGGAGCGCGTTTCCTTGTCGGCTATGCGTCAACCTCGTTCAGCGATCGACGGCTCAACGAATTCGAGGACGTGATCGGCGAGGCCGCCATTAATTATCGGTTCAACGCGCAAACGTTCGAGCTGGGCTATCAGCGAACGGTTCAGCCGGCAGCACTGGGCGGCTGGATGCAGCAGGATCGCGGGTATTTGAGTATCGACACGCTCATTGCACATGTCTTT